>NZ_JBEXDZ010000003.1:0-160608 GCF_040606085.1 Streptomyces sp. NPDC005485
TGGTTTTAGCGGGCCTGGGTGGCGTCCACGTCTTTGCGAGACGACCCCACCGTGCCAGAAAGCAACCACCAGCCACTCCCCCAACGACACCTCACCCACCTCCGCGACCCACTGGGCCTTTCCCGGTTGCCGTCGGCTGCCGCCGATCTGATCCTGCTCGGCGACCTCACCGGCCGCTACGCCACCGGCAGTTACAGCCGACTCGCCTTCGACGGCCGGACCGTGATCCCGCGCGGGGACCGGCAGGGGGCGGCCGAGCACGGGCACCGGATCACCGCGGCCATCGCCTGCCACGTGGCCCGGGCCGGCGGCAGCATCGAGCAGCTCACCCATCTCCTGCTGCACCCCGAGCACGAAGGCGGACGGCACACCCGCAACATCGCCCTGCGCTCCGGGCAGACACGCGCCCTGGACTACATCCGCCGAGTCTGGAACAGCGGCTCCAAGACGGTCAGCACCACCATCGCGCTTAGCTCCCGGCACGACGCGTACGAGGTCCTCGCCGCCCTTCGCGACCGGATCGAGACCACCGCCTGGCGCGGGGAGCGGGGACGGACCGCGCTGCGCGTACTGCGGGCGCATCTGAACTTCGCCGAGATCGCGGGCGGGCTCCTGCACCACGCCAGTGAGCGGCAGACCGCGGAGGAGGCAGGGGTGTCGCGGACGACGCTGCGCGTGGTCTACGAGACCGTCCTCAAGCCCGAGGGCTGGCTGCGCCGCCTGCGAGCCGGTCACGGCCGGGAGGGCTCCACCTGGTACCTCGACCGCGGCAGCGTCGGTGGCCTCCGTGGCTGCGCTTCGCTGTCTCGTTTCTGGACCACTCAGTACCCCCCCGACCTGGCACTTGAGGAGTGGACCACCCCCGAGACAGGCGCGACTGCCGACATCGACTCCACCGTCATCGCCCGCCTGATGGGCCACGACGCCTTCGCCCACCACGGCCTCGGCAGCTCCGCCCTCATGATCATCGCAGCGCTGAACATCCATCCGGCCCAGACCGCCACCGATCTAGTCGGCACAGCCTCCGTGTCCCGTGCCACCGCCTACCGGACCCTGCAACGCCTGGCCGACCACGGCCTCGTTCACCGCGACGGCGAGACCTGGACCCTCGCTCCCCGCGCGCTGGACGACTTCAGCACCAGCCCTCTGGATGCCGCAACGGCCCAGGACACACGGCCGGCGCAGGGTTGGGACGGCATCGCCCAGTGCTACGGCACAACGGGCGTTGCGGACCGGCGCAAGATGCTGCACGCATCGGAGCGGGCGGCGTACCGCAAGGCGCTGGAGCGGCGCGCGGAACACCCCAGCAAGACGGTGGTGATCGTCCGCGACGGACGCCAGGTCCTGGTCCCGGCGCCCCGGCCCGACGAGATCCCGCCTGCGTGGCAGACCCCGGGCGGAGGCGTCCTCGACCCAGCCACCGGCCGCCCTGCCGCTGACTGGCGCATCGCCACCGACGGCCGACTGATCCTCATCACCCCGGCCGACCAGCGCACTTACGACGAACTGACTGCTGCCCATACCGAAGCCCTCAGGGAATGGAGCTCCTCCGCGTGAACCCGCAACCGCCAACGGCAGACTCCGAAAGCGAAACGGCTTTTGCTCAGGTGCTGCGCGAGCAGTACGAGTCCGGCGCCTCGGTCGCCGAACTCGTCACCACCAGTGGGCTGTCGTACGGCACGGTCCTCAACCGACTGCGCGACGCCGGAACCATAATGCGCACCTCGTGGCAGACCCGCAGGATGCGCGACGGGCAGGCCCGCCGCAATCTCGCGGCCCGCCTGCGCCGCCTCTACGAGCAGGAAGGCGCGACGCTCACCGAGCTGGCCGCGGCTGGGTCGGTGACGCGGCGTGCCGCGCGGCGCCTGCTGATCGAGGACGGGGGCAGGCCGCGCACCACCCAGCAGACACTCCGCATCCGCTCCGCAGCCCATACCGCGGCTCGCAAGCAGCTCGCGGCATCGCTGCGGGCACGCTACGAGGCCGGCGCCACGGTCCCGGAGCTGGCCAGAGACTGCAACTACTCCGTCGCCACCGTCTACCGGCTCCTGCGCCAAGCCCACACCCGCATGCGGCCGCAGCATCGCCATGGCCCCGCTCGCGCGCCGGGAAAGCGGTCATGACCGGCCCAGACCTTGCCCCCTCTCGTCGTGCCGGTACTGGTCAGCTGCCGGCTCCCCAGCGAAGCCATCCCCGGCACAGCCTCACGGCACGCGGCCCGCCACCAGTCCGCTGCGCATGTGCGCCGCCTCCGACCGCACCGGACAACATCCATCTGCTTCTTGGAGATCGAACACACGTGAATGAGAACACCCGTCGCAAGACCCTGGCAGCGGCCACCGACCGCGCCTGGGACGCCTTCGTGATCGTTGTCGGCATGCTCAAGGGCGGCACCGGCAAGACCACCTCCGCCTGGTTCATCGCCCTGTACTACGCAGTCGTCCTCGGGCTGCCGACGCTGCTGCTGGACGCGGATGCGACCAGCCAGTCCGCCTACGACTGGTTCAAGGTCGCCAAGGCCGAAGGTTTCGAGATCCCTGACAACCTGGTCATCGAGCGGTACCCGTTCGACGACATCGCCGAGTACATCCGTGACAAGCGCGCCGAGTTCGGCGCGATCGTGGTCGACGCCGGCGGCGGCAGCGCCAAGCTGTTCCACGAGGCTGTCACCGAGGCGAACCTGCTGCTCGTGCCGGTCGCCCCCACCAAGATCGAGCGCCGCAAGCTCGTGGCCACCTTCGACGAGGCCGAACGCGCCGCCGCCCGCAACGAGCACGGCGTCACCGCGCACGTCGTGATGGTCAAGGCCGACGACCGCACCAGCCTGCCCCGCAACGCGAAGGACAAGCTGCTCGATCCCGCCGAGGGTGAAGGCATTGGCCCGGACCGCGATGAGCCGTTCCCGCTCGCCGAGACCGTCATCCACTCCTGGGTGCACTACATGGAGGCCTTCGGCGAGATCCCGACCGAGCTGAGCGAGTACGCCGAGCTGATGAAGGAGCTGACGGCATGAGCGAGCGTATGAAGCCCCCAGCCCGCCGCACCGGTCGCACCCTGGGCGCGGCCAAGAAGGCGGCTCCTCCCCCGCCACCGGCCGCTGAGCTCACCCCCGAGCAGTTCGCTGCTGAACAGGCCGCCGCCCACAGTGAAGGCCGTCCCGCTACCAGCGAGCCGCAGGTTCAGCCCGCACCGTCCACAGTTCCCGTCGAGGGGGCAGCGCAGGTCGAGACCGAAACGGTGCCCGGGGTGCCGCAGGCCTCCGCCCAACCAGTCGTTGAGGTCGCGTCGAGCAGCCCTGCGCAGGAGCAGCCCGCCAGCCACCTGGCTCACCCAGCCGTCGTCGCCTCTGAGGTGCGGAGGGAATCTACTGAGGAACCCGTAGAGCGGCCAGTGGCACCTGTGATCACGGCTGCAGAGCCTGCCGCTCAGCCCACGCAGCCAGTCGAACACGTTGCGCAGCACGAGCCGTCCCACGTCTCGCCTGACGCTCCGAGGGCTCGCCAGGTCACCGAGGTGGCGATTCGCCAGACGGCTCCGCCGGTCGCAAGCGGTACGACATTCCCGGTGAGGACCGATGCTCCAGGGGCTCGCCAGGAACAGGACGCACCCTCGCAGGCAGCACCCAGCGAGGGAACACCCTGGGCTCAGGGATCCGGCCGTCCCAAGGACATTCCCGACACGGCCGTCGTGCTCAACCAGCGCATCATCGCCCGCGAGAGCCTCGACTCATCGGTCCCCGCCGCGCTGAAGCTGAAGCGGCGAATCAAGCGCTTCGCGCTGGACAACGAACTCGACCACCTGCCCATCGGCGACATCGTCTCCGTCGCCCTGGACGAGTGGCTCACCACCCGCGGGTTCTGAACCCGCCCGCAGTACACGGGGCGGCCGTCCCTGCAAGCCGGAGTGCGGCCGCCCCTCGTACCCACTATTCCAATAGCCCGATAGGCGGCTCACTAGCCGACTAGTGGAACCAACCGGAGCAGCCGATGCCCGACCACTCCCACCATGTCCGCCAACTACGGGATCTGGCCGACGCACTCGAAGCCCAATCCCGCCCGGCCGGCGATCCCTTCACCCCTCACCCCGACACCCTGAACATCATCAGCAACCGCCACACAACGCGCGGCCAGCTCAACTACGCCGTTCCCGAGGACCTGCAGTTGCAACGCCGCATCCGCCGCTACAACGCAGACAGCGGCCTCCAACACGGAGACATCGTCGCACTGGCCCTCGACGTCTTTCTGCGAGCCCAGGGTTACCCGCCAGTACTCAGACAAAGAGGGCTGAAGTGATGCCGTACGGGCGGCAGCACACTGCGGAGAGCCGTACGATGCACCGGCAGGGTGCTCATGGAGGCTCCCAGTCAGAGATTGGGCAGATCTAAGTACTGCCAAGCGGGCATCGGAAGGGTGAAAGGCGTATGACAGCGAACGCCGAGCACCTGAAAGCCCTGGTTCGCGCGCACTCCGAAGCCGATGACGATCGCTTTTACAGCGTAGCTCTGCAGGTGGCCGCGAAGTCTGCCCGGCAGGGGCAGGGAAAGTTCGCTCTAGAGCTGCGGGAACTGGTCGAGACCGTACGGCACAAGCAGGGCTCCACCGGGGGCCAGCGGGCTGCGACGCCGGTAGTGCAACCTCGCGGTGAGCTGTCGAGTCTGCTGACCGCCGGATATCCCGATACCCAGCTGGACGACATGACGCTGGACGCAGGGTTGAGGGCATCGCTCGACCGGGTGCTTCACGAGCAGCGTCAGCGCGCCCGCCTGGAACGGTTCGGCTTCACTCCGGTGCATCGCATCTTGTTGTCGGGACCTCCCGGCACGGGCAAGAGCATGACGGCCGCCGCGTTGGCGGGGGAACTGAAACTGCCGTTGTTCACCATCCGCCTGGACGGTCTGATCAGCCGCTTCATGGGCGAGACGGCTGCGAAGCTCCGCTTGGTCTTCGATGCCGTGGCTCAGACGAGAGCGGTCTACCTGTTCGACGAGTTCGATGCGCTGGGGGCCGAGCGGGCGACGGGTAACGATGTCGGCGAGGCTCGAAGGATCTTGAATTCGTTCCTGCTGTTCTTGGACGAAGCCCCTTCGGAGAGCTTGGTCGTGGCCGGCACCAACCACCATCAGCTCCTGGACCGTGCGCTGTTCCGCCGCTTCGACATGATCGCCACATACGGTCCTCCCACTCCGGACCAGGCCGTTCAGGTCATGCGCAGACGGCTAGCTGGGATGGACACCAGCACAGTACGGTGGGACACCGTGACAGATAGTGCATCCGGATTGAGCCACGCCGAGCTGGTCAAAGCGGCGGAAGCAGCAGCCAAGCAAGCCATTCTGACCGAGCGCGACGCGGTCGACGAAGAGCTGCTGTTGGAAGCGCTGACCGAGCGGCACGCGTCCCACCATGCCTGACAGATCCGTACCCGGGAGGTCGACTCCCCACCTGGTGGTCCCGTGGCGGGCCGAAACGCTGATCCCACGGCCCGAGCCCCCGGGCGGAGGCGGATCAGAACTCGTGGACCGTGAGGACCGGCTCGGCCACTCAACCGCTCTGGTGACCGGACTGGAAACGGCTGAGCAGGAGGCGGCGCAGCTCGTCCAGGAGACAGCCGCGGACCTCCAGCCCGATGGTTTCGCCGTGCGGATCGAGGCCGCGCGTGATCACCCGCTGATGCTCGAACGTCTCGACGGGTCGGGTCTGACGCTGATGAGCAGCCACCCGCAGACGGAAGACGAGCCGCAGGATGCGTTGGTATGGGTGCCCTTCGACAAGGTTGCCTCGTTCACGGAGCGGATTGCCGCCTTCACCGAGGACACAGATGGGGGCAATCCCCAGCAGGCCGCGCTGGTCGCCAACATGGAGCAGATCCACCGGGCGGTGCTGGAGAACCTGTGGCAGGAGCAGCAGGAGTTCCCGTCGCTGGATGAGGAGCGGTGGTGGGAGCTGTGGTTCGACCCGCGGATCTCACCGACAGATCCGCTCATCACTTTGCGGGCCGTGGCCCAGGAGCGGCAGTGGCGGGTCAGCGGGCGGGCGATCCAGGTGGGTGAACGTCTTGTCGCGCATGTCGCAGCGACCGGGCAGCAGCTGACCGCCCTGCTGGCCACGAATGCCTGCCCCACCGAGATCCGTACGCCCACGTTCGCCGAAGAACTCTACGGCGTCGACCGGGCGTTCCGTGCCGGTCTCGTCGAGGATCTCGCACAGCGCATCGAGCCGGCCGAGCCGCAGGCACCGGCGGTCTGCATTCTGGACACGGGCATCGCTCAGGAGCATCTTCTCCTCAAGCCGTCGTTGCACGAGCGCGCCTACAGTGCGCTGCCCGAGGCCTCACCGGCCGACCTGAGCGGGCACGGCACCCAGATGGCCGGACTCGCCCTCTTCGGTGACCTAGCCTCGGCCCTGGAGTCTCAGGGGACGGTAGTGCTCGGCCACGGCCTGGAGTCCGTGAAGATCCTCAACGACGGCCACGCGGCGGCCGCGCATCCGCGTACCTACGCCGAAACGACCGCGAATGCCGTGGCGATGGCTGAGATCGGCAACGGAGGCCCTGCACCGTCCGCACGGATCTTCTCGATGGCCGTGACGCGACGTTCGGGTGACGGAGAAAACGGCACCGACGGTACGGCGACGCTGTGGTCGGCCACGCTGGATGCCCTGGCAGCGGGCACCGACGTGACCGTGCGCGAGGACCGAATCGATCTGATCGGTGCCCCGGATCCTGAGGCATCGCGACTGATCATCGTGAGTGCCGGCAACATCCGTGGCGCGATTCCCGAGCAGATGCGCTTCGAAAGCGGCGAGCTTGATCCCCTCCAGCTGTCCGATCTTTCCCGCATCGAGGAGCCCGCACACGCGCACAACGTACTGACCGTCGGCGCCTATACCCAGTTGGACACCGTCCCCGAAGGCAGCCTGTTCCAGGGATTCCGGCCCCTGGCCGCGCCGGGCGGCCTGTCGCCGTTCAGCCGCACATCCGTGGCGCTGACCAGCGCGGCCGTGACCAAGCCCGACATCGTGCTGGAAGGCGGCAACATGCTTGTCGCACCGGACGAGAGTGTCCTGGACGAACACGACCTGCTGAGCGTGACGACCACCCACCGCGACCCGGCTCGCCAGCTGACCTGGACGAACGCCACAAGCGCCGCCACCGCCCAGGCAGCCGCGCTCGCCGCGCTGGCAATGCGCACCTACCCCGGACTGCGCCCGGAAACAGTACGCGCCCTGCTCGTCCACGAAGCCCAGTGGACGCCCGCCATGATCGACCAGGGCCTGTTCAAGAAGACCGGCACCCCCAAGCTGGCCAAGGGCGCATTGATGCGGCAGGTGATCCGCCGCTACGGGTGGGGCGTACCCACCGCAGAACGGATCCAGAGCAGCGCCTCCAACGCCGTCACAATGATCATCGAGAACACCCTGGTGCCGCTGAGAAGGATCAAGGGCGGCCAGGTCAGGCTGTCCGAACTCAAACTTCACCAGCTTCCGTGGCCTCTGGAACAACTCCGCGAACTGGCTGAGACAACCGTGGACCTGCGGGTCACTCTCGCCTACATGATCGAGCCCAACCCCGGTCGGCGCGGCATGCTCGGACGCTACAGCTACGCCTCACACGGACTGCGCTTCGCCATCAAGGGCCCCACCGAGTCCAATGACGCCTTCCAGAACCGACTGGCAGAACAAGCCGAGCACGAGACAGACGATGCCGGCCACCCCAGGGCGTTCGAGTCCCACTCCCACTGGCTGGTAGGCCCCAGATCCCGGAACCTCGGGTCCCTGCACGCAGACATCTGGCGCGGATCGGCAGCAGACCTCGCCGAGTGCGGAACGCTGGCCGTCTACCCGGTGGGCGGCTGGTGGAAAGCAAACAAACGCGCCGACCGCATCGGGCTCCCCGTCAGCTACGCCCTCCTGATCTCCCTCAAAACTCCGGACATCAGCACCGACCTGTACACCCCCATCGCCACCCAGCTCGGCGTGCCGATCGAGGTCACACCCTCTGCCGAAACCGAGGTCACAGACGGCATCCCCATCCAGATGGATTTCGGCTGGTGACCTAGGTGACGACACCGCCCAGGCTCCGCCGAGCGCCCCGGTGCAAGAGCCGACCGCCCATCAGGCATCTGGTCCAGCCGTGGTCACGCACGTTGTGCAGCTGGAATCCGATGGGCAGGTGCCGCCAGTGGTCGCGGCTGCCGAGCGCGCAGCACCTGCGGTCCAGCGCACGCAGTCGGCCGAACCTGTTGCCCAGCACGGGCCGTCACCTGTGACATCCGCGGCTGCTGGCGGGGATCCGGCCGCCGAGGTGGCGATTCGCCCGGCCATTCCCCCGATGGCAGGCGGTGCGGCGTTCCCGGTGCGGACCGAGGGTCCGGGGGCTCACCAGGAAAAGGACACACGATCGCACGAGGCGCCCAGCGAGGGGACACCGTACGCACGTGGCCCCGGCCGTCCCAAGGACATTCCCGAGGTCGCCGCCGTTCTCAACCAACGCATCATCGCCCGCGAGAGCCTCGACTCATCGGTCCCCGCTGCACTGAAGCTGAAGAAGCGGATCAAACGCTTCGCACTGGACAACGAAATCGATCACCTACCCATCGGCGACATCGTCTCAGTCGCACTGGACGAGTGGCTCACCGCCCGCGGCTTCTGAACACGACCGCAGCACACAAGGCGGCCGCACCCACGCCAGGGCGCGGCCGCCCCTCCTGCCGACTATTCCAATAGCCCAATAGGCGGGTAGCTATCCGCCTAGAAAGACCAACCGGAGCGGCTCTCGTGCCTGATCACTCCCGCCACGCGCGCCTACTGCGTGAAATCGCCAACGCACTCGACACCGAGTTCCAGCCAACCGACGATGCCCTCACGCCGCACCCGGCCACGCTGGACGTCATCAGCAACCGGCACACCAAACGCGGACAACTCAACTACGCCGTCCCCGAAGTCCTCCAGCTACAGCGACGCATCCGCCGCTACCACGCCGACACCGACATACCCCACGGCGACATCGTCGCCCTCGCCCTCGACACCTGGCTCCACGCCAAGGGATACCCACCCGAACCCTCTTGCCCATGACCGGCGTCCTGCAAGTCGGCGGCTACGACGCACCTTTGCGCCATTCATTCCGACCTGCTTGCGCCGTTGTGGCCATGTTTCGATTCTCGAAGTGCACCCACAAGGCGTGTCACCGTCGAGGGGTTTCAACCTCATGCGACACAGCACTTGACTCTCACCACAAATCGGGAACGCTCGTACGAATTTGACGCCGCCTCCGGGAGCACCGAGTTATCTGACTGAATATGACGGCTGCACGTTTGGCGGGAATGCGTCTCTGTCTCCGACTCCTGGACACTCATAGCCTTGATGGGATCTTGCGGTCTTGCCGTGACTTAAGTTCACCGTTCGGGGGATTCAATGGGAGATCAGCTGTCGCTAGCGACCGTGGCCACGTCGGCCATGCCACAGATATTCACGTTTCTCTTCGGCCGCCTCGGCGCTGTGCTCGACCGCCGTAGCGGAAACGTCACCACGGCCGCGCCCGAGCCGACGACCTGCCCAGTCCTGGTAGAACCCGAAGCTCATCTGGTCATCCACGACAAAGAACTGACTGAGCAGCGGATTCGCCGACTGGAAGCAGTGGCCCGGGAATTGGCCGTCTACCACCGCAACCCCGCCCTGATTCGACTCGATGACGAGCACCTGCTGCAAGCGATGAGTGAACTGCGCGACGACCTGGAGGCAATCTACGGGCAGCCCCTGTCCTTCATGGGCGAACGGCGTTCTATGCCGGGCGTGACGGTGAGGCAGAGCGTTGACGAGATCGAGGCAGACGGGGTGGCCCGGGCAGTCAGGGCTGGACGGGTGACCGCCGAGGTGTCAGCCGACATCGAACAGCGGGCCAAGGTCATACGCCGGGGCGGCGAAGTCACTGCACTCGAAATCGACGGCACGCTCGGATAGTTATCGGAGTCCGAGTGGGATTCCGGGCGGCACACCACGGGGGTACGGGTGAATGATCAGCAGGATTACGGGCTGAGGCTCCCTCACGAAAATGGCCATCGCTCCGAGGAACGCAGCTGGGGCGGGATCGGCGATGCGAACTCCGCGGATGCATCACATACAACCGACACGGATCCCTCGGGCGCGGGCGTGCCGCTGGATGAGGAGTTGCAGAAGCACTTCTTGCCCCTTCTGGATATCGAGGCAGTCACCCGCCTTCGGCAGATGGCCCTTCTCAATTTGGGCGAGATGAACGCCCTCAAGGTCAACGCGAGTTTCGAAAATCCGCTTGACCACAGCGAGTTCTCGGACACCTACCTTGACGCACTTCGCTCTGTGTACGTGCACCCCGAAGGAGGAGATTCGTTTACTGAGACTTATCAGTGGTGGAAAAACCCCGGTTCTGTGGTGGTCCTCGCACAGAGACCGGGAACTGGGCGCACAACCACCGCGAGTGCGCTCCTCGCAGAGCTTCGTCATGAATTCCCGGATGTACGGGTGGGGCCGCTCGGCTATGGCGGCGGTCTAGAGTTCCCCTTGCGCCGCCTGCCGCAGGTGGAGAACCGCGGCTACCTGCTCGAACTCCCGCCCGATGAAGAGGGATTCGAAATCATCGACACGTTCGGTGCGACGATCGAGCGTTTGCAGTACACCCTGAAGCGCCGCCGCGCCCGGCTCGTGGTACTGACCACCCCGGAGCAGTGGCGTCGAGTAGGCACCGGAGCTCCCGAGGGAATCAGACCCGTCCTGGGGGGTTCCCTCGCCGCTGGAAATCGCCCGCAAGTGGTTGGGAGCTGAGGCACCCGATCTGTCTGTCGATGCGTGGTTGACCGATGACGACATCATCGCCTTGCTGGACGGGCAGCCACCGGTGGAGGCTCTGGAGATCGTCAGTCTCATTCTGGACGCGCACCGTGCCAGCGACAGCAACTTACCCAACCTGGAAGCGCTGGCGCGTAAGCGGAAGAGGGGCAGTGAGACGCCGTTCGACCGACAGGTCCTGAGCGTCATCGCGGCGCGGAACAACTGGCGTCCGCAGCTGCTGGCTTGGCACAAGGAGTCGGGTCGTACCAGCTTCCAGCGCAACTTCCTGCTGGCCTGCGCCACCTTGCGCGGAGCGTCCGTCGCACACGTCTACGCCAGCACGGCCGACTTGGCATCCGTACTCGGGGACAGCGATCCGTCCCTGGAGGGACAGCAGGACCCTGGCGTCATTGAGATGATCGACTCTATCGAAGCCGAACTGCGGGCCGACGACACCGTCAATTTCAACCGGCCCGAATGTGACGACGCGGCACTGGAGTACTTCTGGGTCGACAGACCCCTGTCACGGGTGAAATTCCTGGAGTGGCTGGCCTACGCCCCCTTGAAGAAGCCCAAGGCCGCGCTGGAAAAGCTCCCTGCCGCAGAACGGCAGGCGATGGCTGAGCGCATCGGAAGCTTCGCACTGCGGTGGGCGGTACATCACCGTCGGCAAGAACCCCTGCGCGAGTTGGTCCAGCGCTGGCACAAAACCCCGTTCTGGACGACGGCCGTGCAACTCCTCACATCAGCCTGCCTGCAGACCGCCAGCGCCTCGTACATCCACGAAATGCTGCTGCGGTGGGCCAAGACCGACAACGCCGCCCAACAATTGGCCACCGTGGAGGTGTGCGCCGGGGAGTTCGGCGTCCTCTACACCGGCAAGGCGCTGCGGCGGCTGGTCCATGCGGCCGGCTCAGAAGATCCGGAAGTGCGCCAAGCCATCCAAAAGGCCGTCCACGGCCTGTGGAGCGACCCCAGCGCCCGCCGGATTCTCTTCGGCTACGTCATCGACTGGTGCCGAGTTGGCGGCCCCCGGCTGGAAGCCGGACAGGAAGCCTTCAAGGCGCTTGCCGGATCGGCCCACTCCGATGCTCCTACGCTCCCAGCCCTCCTGCCCCACAGCGATGAGGCGGAATTCTCGGCTCCCGTCGCCGATCTCATCGTCGGCTGGCGAGCCCTCCTTCAAGGTACGGAGGGATTCGACCAGGACGGCCCGGCATCGGCGGTCGTGCGTCTGTGGCTGGATGCGGCGCTCAGCCATCCGCATATACGTGCGGATGTGTTGAAAGTTTTCAGCGCTGCGGTGAGGAGCACTGATTCGGCAGGAATGCCGGGTGAGAGTCCGCGCGACCGGCTTCGGGCAATCGCACGGGATTGGGTCAAGGCCGCCGCGATCGAGCAATCGGCAGGCCGCATAGAACTCCCCTCCGCCGGGCTGGCCCACCGCGGCGTGTACACCGAGCTCACGCAGCTGCTCGACGACGGCATCATCGAGACCTTCCAACAGACCCTGGCTCAGGCCGGCAGCGGGGAAGAATCCGCATGAAGCGACGCCGCACGCGTCGCAACGACACTTCCGAGCCGGCCAGTCAGACGTGGACGTCCATCTTCCACGACCGGCCGGAGAGCCGTGATACAGGCCTGTCATTCGACGCGTCCCTCCGTGTCGAATGGCGTCACTCACCACACGGTCCGACCAACCCGGATGCCCGCCATGCAGCAAGCCGCGCTGCACGGCTCCTAGTGGAAAAGCATCTGGCCAGCGAATCGGTGCTCCGCGTCGCAGCCGCCGAACAAGAACTCTCAGTGGCGCTACGCGACCAACTGCCCTTCCACCGTGAGGGCGTTGAACTACTCAGCGTCAGTATGACCTTGCGCGTCGACGACGACGCAGTGGAGGGCGCTCGCCTCATGGAGCGCGCTCGGCATGAGTTCGAACTCGACGAGATGGACCGCCGTCAGGCTCGTGCACGCGTGGAGTTCCTCCGCAACGAGCTCCTCGCGGACCCGTCCGCGGCACGCCTGTACACGCTCGTCCAGCACTCTGCCCGGCTGGGCGGGCCAGCCGATGGTAGCGATCCCGAAGAGCTTGTCCGGCAGATCCATCAATGGCACCCCGATTCTCGCTGGGTGCTCGTCGCCCGCACGCTGCACACGTTCATCGACAAACTCACCGAAGACAACACACGCGACTTCCTGAAAATCCTCCGCAGCGCGATGACCACGCTCGGCCACCAGCAACTCGCCGAGAAGATCTCCGCCGCCGAGGAAGCGGAGTGAGCCTGAACCTGCTGCGCTGGCTACTCGCCCCGCGCACCAGCCTGCTCGCCCGCCGCATCCTCAGAACCGGACATCACGAGATCTCCCCGGACACCGCATGGCGAATGGCCAGGCTGCAGCTGCATCCCGACGAGGTCCCCTATCGCAATCACGGCCATAGCCCTCCTTCTTGATCTTCACCGGCCGACGAGGCCCGGCAAACATGCGACGCGGGCACGGTTCGTCATGTCGGCAGCCACGGACCCAGAACGTCATGGATGGCCCATCCTCTCCCGGCAAGTACCTCAATGGGGGCGCAGCTCGCTCCCTCAAGGCGGCCAGGGCGGGTCGCTCCGCCGCCCTGCTGACGCCCCCCGGCTGCGCCTCACGCGTGGGCCATGGCATGCCCCTCCTACTGGCCACTTGCGTGATTCTCTCCCCGGTGCCACAGCCGCCGGACTCAGCGACTGGTACCACGAGATCGAGGTTGCGCAGGGCGAAGAAGGCCGCTGACCGGTTCGGCGCATCCCGTACCGGGATCCACCGCCTCAACTGAGGGCTTTACCTCGAAATTACTTCCGTGACCGGTCGACTACAGATCTGTAATCATGATGGTCGGCGTCTAAGTTAGGCATGCCTACGCTAATCCGATCAGCGGCGGAGGCCAGCCGGGGAGAGCCACATGTGGGATGACGCGTTTCCGAGCTTCCTGATCGGACTGCGGGAAGGACTCGAAGCCGGGCTCATCGTCTCCATCCTCGTCGCCACCCTGGTCAGGGCCGACGCCCGCTCCCGGCTCCCGCAGGTGTGGACGGGCGTATTACCGCGGGATCGACGACGTCGGCAACCTCGATATGGGCCTGGTGTTCTGCTGCTACCAGCAGGATGTCATGCGGCAGTTCGAGGCCACCCAGACCCGCCTGATCGACGAGCCCCTCGTCGACTACATCTCCCCCGCCGGGGGCGGCTACTTCTACGCCCTTCCCGGCGTCCGCGACAGCAAGGGCTGGCTCGGCCGCGGACTGCTCGCGACCTGAGCGCGCGTAGTCGACAGGGCCCGGCCGCCTGGTTACGGGCGGTGCTCCTGAAGTTCCGGGCGGTCGTGTTCCCTGCCGCAGGAGTCGGGCCGGTACCGGTGGTCTCCGGCCGACGGTGCGCTTGCGGTGGCGGTATACGCCGCGCACTGCGCGCTGTCCACCATCTGATCGCTGTCGGATGCCGCGTTGGCGAGGCTCGCGCAGCACACGGTGAGCAGGAGGCCGCCCGCGACCAAGGGCAGGCTCCTGCTCGGGGGTGGCGGTGCAAGCAGGGCCAGCACCCGCTGCGGCACTGCTCCGCCGGTCGCGGCCAGTGCGGCCGGCGGGGAGGCCCCGGCGGATGCCAGCGCTGCGCGTCCGACGGCGTGGGCGACGACCGTGCGGTCACCGACACTCTTCGCGGCCTCTTCGTCGGCCCAGCGTTCCAGGACGAAGCCGCCGGCAACGGCCAGCGGACGCAGCAGCGGGTTCAGAGCCGCCGTGAGCCGCCACAGGCTCTGAAAGAGGTGGTGACGGCCTCGCAGGTGCGCCCGCTCGTGCGCGAGCAGGGCCTCGCGCTCGCGGTCGCTGAGACATTGCAGCATTCCCCGGGAGACCACGATCCGACCCGCCGGCCCGGGCAGCGCGAAGGCCAGCGGCACCTCATCGTCCACCACGACCAGCTCAGTCTCCTGTGACAGCCGAGCACACTCCCGTCGCGCCCGGACGAAGTGGCGGGCCTGCCCCACGGCGGCCACGCCCAGTGAGAGGACGCCCACGGCCAGCATCAGGGCGCTGCCGGCCGCAACGACGAGGTAGACCGGGTCCTCGGCGCGCAGCGCGGCCACCGACCAGCGGCCCTCCTCCGCGACCTCCGGAATCTGCGCCACGCCGGTGAAGGCAAGCAGGGCGAGCGCCCCTGCCCAGCCGACCGCCGTCACGAGCGCAGCGCAGGCCAGGGCCCAGGCAGCGCGACGCGGGGGCACCACGTGCGCCAGTCGGGGCGCGAACACGGCGAGCACGGCCGTGACCGCAAAGGGGACGTAGACGCTGAACAGCATGGCCTTACGCCCTCCCTCCGGAGCGATCGCCCTCGGCGTGAGCATCGTGCCCGGACAGGAGCTGGTGCAAGACGTGCTCGTCCTGCTCGGACAGTTCCGAGACGAAGCGCGCCAGAACCGCCTCACGGTCGGAACCGCCTTCCAGCAGCGACCGCATGCACTGGGCGGTGTGCGACGCCTCGTCCCGCACAGGCTCGTACGCGTAGCCGCGGCCCTCACGGTGCCGGGCGAGCATCTCCTTGTCGTAGAGCCGGGACAGGATGGTCAGGACGGTCGTGTAGGCCAGGTCGCCCGGCAATGCTTCCCGGACCTGACGTGCCGTCAGGGGTCCGTCGGCGGCCCAGAGCGCGGCAAGGACATCGCTCTCCAGTTCACCACGGGCCCGCCGGCCCGACACCGCGGACACACCCTCGTCCCCTCGCTCCTCCACCGGAACCTCCCTTCGCCATTCGCCCGCACAGAGTACCCCGCAACCTCCTACTAGTTGTAGGAGGTACACTCCGGGCTCGATCCGCGAACTGCTACAACTCGTAGAGTTCCGTCGCTCCTGTCATGCATGGAGGAAGCCTCATGCCCCATGCCGCAAACACGGCGCCTCAGACCCGCGCCCGCCGGACTTGTTCCCCAGCAACGCGCCGCGATATCGACGCGTTCCCACCGGACCGCACCACCTCCCGGTTGGGAGACCACCACTCGTGAACGCCGCCAGGACCCTGCGCACGGCCGCCCTGGCCGCCCTGCCCGTCCTCACCGCGGCCCACGCCGCACCCGTTGTCTCCACCTTCGGGCCACTGCGCAACCGCGTCATGCCCCGCCTCGCGGGGCGCGGCCGCCCTGACCATGTCGCCCTGACCTTCGACGACGGCCCAGGCCCTCGCTCCACCCCGCAATTCCTGTGCCTGCTCGCCGAGCGCCGGGTGCAGGCCACGTTCTTCCTGCTCGGCAGCGAGGCACATCGCTCCCCCGGCATGGCCCGCGAGGTCGCCGCAGCCGGCCACGAGATCGGCATTCACGCCTGGCTGCACCGCCCCCTGCTGCTGCGCGGTCCGCGCGCCACCTACGACGACTTCAGCCGGGCAAGCGACACCGTCGCCGCGATCACCGGGCGGCAGACCGTGCTCTTCGGGCCCCGTACGGCGTCATGTCGACCGCGGCCCACCTCGCGGCCCGCCGCCTCGGCCTCACCCCCGTGCTCTGGACGTGCTGGGGAGAGGATTGGACAGCGCGCCACGCCCGAGTCCGTCCACCGCACCGTCACCGCCGACTTGAACGGCGCGGCACGGTCCTGCTCCACGACTCCGACTGCACCTCCGCGCCTGGCGCTCGACGCTGGGGGCGCGCCCCCGGATCCTCGACACCTGTCAGCAACGGGGTTACGGCGTCGGTCCACTGCGCGACCACGGCTGACCAGCACGAACGCGGAGCAGTCGGGGTACGGCCTCGGTAACGCGTCTCTCCGGCAGATGCCGCGGCTCTGCCAGGCACACCCATGCATGTAGGCCCGCCTGGTCCCCTCCCTACTGGATCGCGGCAGGAGCAGGCGGGACGTGAGCCGTGGTGATCGTCATCGGGGTGCCGGTGACGGCGATGAGATAGGTCCCCGGGCCAACGCCGGCCGGCATCGCGCGGAAGCCTCCCGCGGGCTTCACGTCGTATTCGGCGGTGGCGTGCGGGGCCAGCACCGCGGGACCGGAGGTGATGGTCCACCAGTTGGAGGCGCCCTGGCCGGTGCGGCTCGCGAAGTGCGGGGTGAGCGCCGTACCGGTGGTGTTGACGGCCCGCACGTCGATGGCAGTGACACCCATGCGCGCGTGGTGCGTGGCGAAGTGCGGCGAGAGGCTCATGCGCAGGGGCGGCGGGCTCGCCGCGGCGATCGCGACACATACCAGCGCGGGGGCGAGCAACCCGCCCGCCACGACCGCCTTGGCACGGCGGCCGGTCACGTGGGGAAGACGCGGCTGCCAGGCGGTGGCGAATGCGGCAGCCGGGACGGTGGCGGCGGCCGCGAGCCACAGCGGGGTCATCATCAGGAAGTAGCCGTCCTGGGAACGGGTGGCGAAGTAGAACGCCACCCACGGCAGGACGGTGAGCGCGGGGCCGAGCCGCCGGACGAACAGCAGGGTGGCGGCGAGCAGGCCGAGCAGGAGCAGTTGGCTTCCATAGGAGTAGTAGTCGAGGCGGCTGCTGCCGCCGGTGAAGTAGTAGGAGATGCCCATCAGCCCCTGGCCGTGCAGGATCGCTTTCTGGCCGAGCGGCAGCAGCACGCCGTGCAGCCAGGCGGAGAAGTCCTGAACGGCGAAGTACGCGTTGGCCGCGGCCCAGGCGAGAGACGCGGTGGCCGTGTAGCGGGAAGTCACCGCCAGAGCCTGCCTCGGGCCGAGTTCCCCGCGCCGGACGGCGTACAGACCAACCAGCAGGAACGGGGCAAGGAACCAGGCGAGCTGCTGGGCCGCGCAGGCAGCGCCCAGGCACGCCGCCCGCAACACTCCCCCTGAGCCGAGACGGCCGCCCTCACCCGTGACGGGCCAGCTGACCACCACAGGGACAAGCAAGGCGAGAGCGGTGATTGCCGGATAACCGGCGTAGGCGTAGTGCGGCAGAAAACCGAAGCCGAGACAGACCGCGGTGGCGGCTGATCTCCAGGGTGCCGGCAGCAACAACCACAGCAGGACCGAGGAGACGAGGAGCGCGAATGTGGTGACCAGAGTGGCGGCCGCCGTCGAGTGGACGACGGCGTGCACCGGGGCCGCGAGCAGCGCGGTCAGCGGCGGGTATCCGTAGGTGTAGTCGGCGCTGCCGGACATGGTTTTGGTGATCCCGACGCGCGACGTGTCGAACAGCCAGGGCCACGGCTGGCCGTAGACCGGCTGGCCGTGCAGGATCGCGTTCGCGGCCTGCGCGGTCAGCGCTCCCTCGTCGCTACCCGCGTGATCGAGCAGGTAGCCGCAGATCACCAGTGCGACGGCAGTCATCAGTACGACGGCGTCGACCCTGATCAGCCCGCGGCGGCTCCGCACGAGAAGGCTGAGAACGGCGCAGATGAGGATCGAGGCGTAGCAGACGGAGATGACGCCGGCGACGGCCGGACGTGAGGCCATCGCGGTGGTCCAGGCGGCCCGTGTCCCGATGAACAGGCTGATCGTGGCCACGAGAGTCATTCCGCGATGCAACTGCTGGGGCCCGGCGTCCCCGACACCGGACACCCGGGCCGGGGTCGGGGGTGGCGCCGTCGGTTTCGTGGCCGCACGCCGCCGAGTCCCGGTGCCGGTGTCAGCCATGACGCCCGTCTCCTCTGCCTCGACTTCCGTTCGAGTGACCGTTTACATCCGGTCACCCATAGAACATCTACTACATCTCGTAGAGGTAAGCTCGGCGAGTGCGGTTCCGTCGAGGCCTCGATGCGCGTCCGGACGGATCGCAGGCACGGGATTCCCCACATCCCCCACCCATGGCGGAGACGGGAACTGTTACCCCCTACTCGATCGTCTACAGTTCCACCATGCGTCTACAAGACTGTAGTCGGTAAGCAGTTTGCGTGAATTTGTCTGCCGGAAGGACTCCTCGCCATGACCACACCGATCCATCCGGCATCACAGCTGGCCGTGAACGTGCTGGACGCCCATTCACTGCTGGCTGCGTTCGGCGTGTTGGGCGTCGGGGTGGCGATGTTCGCCGAGACGGGACTGCTGGTCGGCTTCTTCCTGCCGGGCGACTCTCTGTTGTTCACGGCCGGACTGCTGTGCACGGGCTCCGCCGAGGGCGGTGTACACCTGTCCCTGGGGCCGTTGCTGGTCGCGGCGGCGGCAGGCGCCCTGGCCGGGGCCCAGTGCGGCTACCTGCTCGGCCGGAAGGCAGGTGGAGCGCTGCTGGCCCGTAGCGGCTCACAGCGTCTGCAGGAGGGTGCGAAACGCGCCGAGGAACTGCTGGAGCGATACGGACATGCGAAGGCCATCGTGCTGGCCCGCTTCGTGCCGGTGGTGCGTACCGTGCTCAATCCGATGGCCGGCGCACTGGAGGTGCCGGTACGCGCGTTCACGTTGTGGCAGATCATCGGCGGACTTGTGTGGAGCCTCGGTCTCACCCTCGCCGGCTATGCGCTGGGCTCGTCGATCCCGAACGTCGACCACTACCTGCTACCGCTGGTGGCGTTGATCATTTTCGTGTCGCTGCTCCCCCTTGCTGCCGAGGTGTACCGGGCTCGGCGCAACGCCCGGCCCGAGGGGGGACGCAGGTGATCATGGCTTTCGACGGATCGTCGATCGACGGCTCCGCCTACCTGGACGTGGTACGTCTGGCCCGGCATGCGCCGGCCTGGCTGGACAGCGCGGCATCGTTCTGGTCGACGTACGGGCTCGCGGCGTTCGCCGTGCTCGCGGTAGTGGGCTGGTGGTTCGCGCGACGGGTTGGGGATGCGGCGACAGTGCGGGCGCTGGCCGTACCGGTGGTCGTGATCGTGGCGTATGGCGTGAATGCCCTGGTGAAGCTGGCAGTGCGCGAGGACCGGCCGTGCCAGAGCCTGCGGGTGAAGACTTTGGAGACGTGTCCGGCGCCCGGCGACTGGTCCTTCCCCAGCAACCACGCGGCGATCGCGGCCGCCGCTGCCGTCGCCCTGCTCTTCGTCTCGCGTCGGCTGGGGACGGTCGCGGCCGTGGCCGCCCTGGCGATGGCAGTCTCCCGGGTATGGGTCGGCGCGCACTATCCGCACGACGTCGTGGCCGGCGTGCTGATCGGTGGACTCGTCGCGCTCGTTTCGATGCTCGTTCTGCGACGGTGGTCGCCATCCGTGGTCCGGTGGATCGGCTCCAGCCGCCTGCGCCCGCTACTGACCGCCTCATGAACCGGCGTGATGCCTCCGACCTGGCGGGCACCATAGGTCTGGGCGCCTACGTGGCGTTCAGCATCCTCACCATGGTGGTGATCGGCCAGCGTGGCGCTCCGCTGTGGGCGGACGACGGTTTCCTGTCCTGGTCGCTCGGTCATCGGCCGGACGTGGCCGTGTCTCTGGCCCGAGGGGTGACCGATACCGGCAGCGGCGTCGTCCCTTATGTCCTCGCAGCGTTGGCCGGCGTGGTGGCGGGGCGAACGATGCGTCAACTGATGTGGGCCGCCGCGTTGAGCCTTGTCTGCCTGGGCATCGGACAGGCGATGCGCTACGGGGTGATGGCGCTCGTCCAGCGGCCGCGTCCAGCTCATGCCGACTGGGCAGCGTCGGCGGGCGGCTGGGCGTTCCCCTCGGGGCACACCACGACGGCGGCCCTCAATGCGGGGCTGCTGATCGGTGCGCTCTCGCTGCGCGGCCCGCGCGGCGCCACCTCGCTCCGGGTCGTCGTCGGGTGCTGGGGCGTGCTGGTGGCCCTGTCGCGGGTCTATCTGGGGGTGCACTGGTTCTCCGATGTCATCGGGGGCTGGCTGTTCGCCATCGGATGGTCCGGAGTGTGGCTGTATGCAAGGGCCCGGTGGCTGCCCGCATCGTTCGTCTCGGGCACTCCCTGTGCGCCGGAAGATCCAACGGAGGACCATGCGCCGGAAAATCCTGGTCGTCGAGGACGATCACGCCCTGCGTGACGTGCTGCGCCGTGGCCTTTTGGACGAGGGGTTCGAACCCGTGCCCGCCGCCGACGGCGCCACCGCCCTGCGGCTGGCCACCGACGACGTCGCCGCGGTCGTCCTGGACGTCGGGCTGCCCGACGCGGACGGCCGGGATGTGTGCCAGGCGCTGCGCGCCAACGGATTCGCCGCCCCGATCATCTTCCTGACGGCCCGCCACCACCTCACCGACCGGCTGTCCGGATTCTCCGCCGGAGCCGACGACTATCTGCCCAAGCCGTTCCACCTCGCCGAACTCATTGCCCGCCTGCGGGCCGCGCTGAAACGCGCCGGGCCTCCGGCCGTGGCCACGGCCGGAGATGTGGTCCTGGACGCAACCCGGCACACGGCGCGAGTCGGCGACGCCTACGTCGACCTGTCCCCGACGGAGTTCCGGCTACTGGCCACGCTCGTGGCCGCGGGCGGCACCCTCGTAGCCCGCCGTGAACTGGTCCGGGCCGCCTGGCCGGACGGCGCACAGGTCAGCGACAACACCCTCGACCAGTACCTGAGCCGACTGCGCCGCAAGCTGCGTGAAACCAGCAGCAGCCTAGGTCTCACGACGGTACGCGGGATCGGGCACCGGCTGTCATGAACCGTCTTCCGCGCCGCCTGGCGCCCCGCACTCTGCGCGGCCGGCTCTCCCTCGTGGCACTGACCACCGCCGCGCTCCTGATGACCGTCCTGACCGTGGCGTTCAACATCGTGATGGACCGGCACCTGCAGCACCAGGCGGGCGACGAACTGCGCAACCGCGCCGCCGCCGTGGCCACGACCATCGACACCAGCGGCCCCCGGGTGCGGGTCCTGGAAACCGTCAACGACCAACTTCTCGACGCGAACGTGTGGATCTACGCCGGAACACGGCTGTTGGAGAAGCCCCCGTCCACCGCGTCCGACAGCATGCTGACCCGGGCCGCAGACCGGCTCGCCGCACAGGGGAAACGGGTCTGTACGACCGTGCACACCGAGAACCCCCGCTTCGTCCGCCTGTGTTCCAGGCCCGTGTCCGGCCGGCGCAGCACCGCCATCGTCGTCACGGCCCTGGACCTCGCCCCGTACCGCAACTCCGCGGACACCCTGCTGCTGGGCTCCCTGATCCTGGACGCCGTCATGCTCGCGTGCACCTACGCGCTGACACGCCTGGCCGTCGGACGGGCGCTGCGCCCTGTACGCACCATGACCGATCAGGCCACCCAGTGGAGCGCCGTCGGCTCCGACCAGCGTTTCGGAGCCGAGGACCACCCGGCGGAACTCTCCCGCCTCGGCGCCTCGTTGGACGCGCTGCTGGACCGCATCCGCACCGTCCTGCGCCACGAACAGCAGCTGACCGGCGAGCTGTCGCACGAACTGCGCACCCCGCTCACCCGGATCATCATCGAACTCGACTGGTGGCGCGCCCGTCCCCGCTCCACCGCCGAAACCCGAGCCACCCACGAAGTGATAGCCGACTCCGCCCAGTCCATGCGCACCATCTGCGACACGCTGCTGAACGACGCCCGCGAGAGCGCGCAGAACGCCACCACGGCCGTCGGTGTCACCGCCGTCGTACCCGTCCTGCACCGGCTGGTCGAGAACCTCGACGCACGGGATCAGGTGAAGATCGCCGTCGACGTTCGGGACGTACGGCTCGAGGCGGGCGTCGCGCCCGCCCTGCTCGAACGCATCGTCAGCCCGCTGCTGGCCAACGCGGTCCGCTACGCCCGCGCCACGGTGACCGTGTCCGCCCGGCAGCGGCCCGGCGGCGTCCGCATCGACATCACCGACGACGGTCCCGGTGTGCCGGAGGCGTTCCTCGACGACCTCTTCCAGCCCGGCCGCCGTGCCGCCCCCGAGGACGGGCACGATGGAGCGGGCCTGGGACTGCCACTTGCGCGGCGCATGGCCCGCGCCGTCGGCGGCGAGGTCTCCCACGACCCTGGGCACACCTCCGGAGCACACTTCCTGATTGACCTGCCGTCCGGCTGACAGGCCGTCAGCCAGCCTGTTGGGCGACCGCCTCCCCCTCCGATGTTCGCGGGGTGGCGGTCCTGCGCTCCTGAACCTGCGCGTAAGCCATCAGGCCGGCCAGGACAGCAAGCAGCACGGCAGACGATCCCGCGGTACCGAGGACGAGGCCGCCCTTGGCGACCGGCTTGGTCAGGAAGTCACCCGCCGTGGCGCCCAGGGGGCGGGTCAGGACGAAGGCGATCCAGAACAGCAGCACGTTCTGCACCACCGGCACCTTCATCAGGGCCACGAGGACAGCAAGCGCCCCCGTCACAAGCAGCGCACCGCCGGCGTAGCCGAGACCGGAGCTGTCGGAGAGGAAGTCACCCATGGAGGTGCCGAGCGTGTTGGAGACGAGGATCGCCGACCAGAACAGCGCCTCGCCACGGAAGGTGACGATGTCGCGGATGACGAACGTCATCCCGGTCGCCTTCCAGACGGCGAAGATGACCAGCAGGATCGAGATGAGGATCGCGGCACCAGTGGGGTAGCCCGAGGCCGAGGCCCTGCGGGCCCCAGCCAAGCGAAGTGGCGCCGCCGGAAAGGAACTTGGTACTGGCGTCTCGGTTCATGAAGTCGGCCATCGTGGTGCCGGCCATGCTGGTCGACAGGATCACGGTCCAGTAGAAGAACGGGTTGTAGTGGTTGGACCTGAGCTGGACAACCCGCGTCACCACGAAGAGCACAAACAGGGCAATCGTGGTGAGGAAGTAGCCGAGCTTCAGGGTCTACGCGAAGAGGTCGCCGGCCGTCTCGCCGAGAGTGGTCGCGGCGATCTTCATGATCCAGAACGCCAGGGTGACCTCGGGGAGCTTCTTCATGACCAACTTGGTCGTGCTCGCGACATCGAGGTCGGTGAGCATGTCCGGTTTCTGCAAGGTGGGGGCTCCAATGCGGTCGAACAGCAGGGCGCCCGCCCCGCGATGGGGGACGAGCGCCCTGTGAGAAGAGACGACCGTGAAGGCGGTCGCCGGATTCGACCTTGGCAGCGTCAGCCTGAACGCATCCTGAACGCCAGCCGTGTGCCTGCTCAGGCCGCGTGTCGGGCGGTGTGCTGAGGCTGCGCCACGTCCTTGCGGGTAACCGAGAGATACACGACCATGCCGAGGATGACCGCGAGGAACAGGGCGCTGGTGATGACGGTGCCCAGGCCCAGGCCGCCGTCGCCGGTGGGCTGGGAGAGGTAGTCCCCCATGGACGCGCCGAGCGGACGGGTAAGGATGTAGGCGATCCAGAAGCTCCACACCGCGTCCAGACCGAGCTTGAAGTGCGCGAGCGCGACCGCGGCGATGGCCAGGCCGAACAGCACCACGGAAAGCCAGTAGCCGAGGGCCATGCGCTCGGAAACCAAGTCACCGGCCGCAGTGCCGAGAGCGAAGGTGAACAGGACGGCGAGCCAGTAGTAGGACTCACGGCTGGTGGTGTCGATGTGGTGGATGGACAGGGTCCGCTCACGCCGGTACCAGACCACGAAGACGATCGCGAGGATGATCGCGAAGACGGTGGTGCTGGTCTCCAGCGGCACGCCCATGTTGTCGGTGAGGTTGTCGCTGACCAGCGTGCCGACGACGCTGATCAACGCGACAGCGAGCCAGTACACACCCGCGCGGTACGCGGTGGTGCGGAACTGCACGACCAGGACGACCGCCAGCAGGGCGCTCATCAGCACCGACACGCCGGTCAGGCCGAGACCGGCCTTCTCGCTCAGCAGGTCGGCCGCGGTCTCGCCGACCGTCGTGCACAGCACCTTGATGATCCAGAAGTAGGCGGTGACTTCGGGCACCTTGTTCCAGCCCAGTCGGCGACCGGAGGGCGCCACCTGGCCGCCGGCCATAGGGGCCGCAGGGGTCTGTGAGGTCTCATATGTCATGAGGCCCGAAGGTGTCACGCGATACCTGAACGCATCCTGACTGCCGTGCGGCATCGGCTTCCCCATCCGCCCCACCAGAGCACCATGAGTGTCATGACGACTCGTGATCCAGGTTCTTGCATAGCGGCGTTCCGCCCCGCCCCGCCCGCCACCCTGGAAGAAGGCCGCATTGAACCATCCGACTGTCTCCCGCCCGCCCACTGACCGGGCGACGGGCTGGCTGCGCCGCCGGCTCGGCAGGGCCGTCGTGCTGTCGTACGTCGCCGCCCTGCTGCTGCCCGGCCCGGGCCTGTGGCTGCGCAAGGACCACGCAGTGCCGCTCGGTGGTGGGATCGGGCTGCCGCTCAGCACCGCCCCGCTGCTGCTGTCCCTGGTCCTCTTCTCCGCCGGCCTTCAGGTACCCGTCCGCGAGCTGGGCCGCCTGCTCCGCAAGCCCACCGCCCTGCTGGCCGGGCTGGTCCTGCATCTGATGATCCCGCTCCTGGTCATCCCCGTCGTCGCATTCGGACTGCACCACACCCCCGACAGCGACGGCGGCAGCGGACTGATCACCGCGATGATCCTGATCGTGGCCATGCCCGTCGCCGCCGGAGCCACCGTATGGACCGGCAAGGGCGACGGCGACCAACCCACCATGGTGGGACTCGTCCTCGCCTCCACGCTCCTCAGCCCGCTCACCATCCCGCTGGTCATCACCACTTTGGTACCGCTCCTCGACGACGGCTACGCGGACACACTCGCCATGACCGGCCATACGGCTCACGGCGGCTTCGCCCTCGTCACCGTGGTCCTCCCCTGTGCAGTCGGCATCCTGTTCCGACTCGCGCTGCCGGCGGCGTGGCTCAGCCGGGCCCTGCGCGTGATCGTGCCCGTGGCGCTGGCCGGATCGCTCGTGCTGACCTACGTGAACGCCAGTGGTGCCCTGGGCTCCTTCCTCGCGCACCCGCGCCCGCTCTTGTTCGGGGCGGCACTGGTCGTGGCGGCGCTCGTCTGCCTGCTGTCCTTCGTACTGGGCCGGACCGCCGCGCGGCTCCTGCGCCTGGACGCCCCCGCCTCCTCCTCACTGACGCTCGCCTGCGGCATGAACAACAGCAGCGCGAGCGCGGTCCTGATCACCACCACACTGCCCGACAAGCCGCACCTGCTGCTGCCGGTGCTCGCCTACGGGCTGCTACAGAAGACGGCCGCGAGCCGGGTCGCGCGGACAGCGGGTCATCGGCACCCGCCCTGCCCTGCCCCACCGTAGGCACTGCTACAGCCCTCCCTATCCGGGCCCGGAAAACACCAAGCGGGAGAGGTGCAGTTCCTTTGAAGGGAAGTCCGAAGCGGCCCTGTGTCCCAAGCAGTCACTCTCGTCCTGCGGAAGGTCACACAGTCCTCGTAGGCCGGGAGCAGGCGAGGCCCCCCATCTAACCGGAACCTTCGAATCTTCAGTTCCCGTTCTGTACTTCACCGGATCGCTCGCCGCCCCGATGTTCGGACCAATGATGCGGTTCGTGGCCAGAACCGAGTTCGCCTCCACGCGCATCGCCCGTGACGCGCTGCGGTGGACCACCGCCCGCTGACCGGCGCGCCGTGTCGGCACGCGGATCGCGCTGGTCGGACCGACTGTCCAGCTGGAATTGGACGTCCAGGCGATGTACCGCCTGCACGACACGTCCACGCCGCGGACGAGGGCGCACGGGCCGCCGATCATGCGTGAATGGCGTGGGCCGCCCAGGTGTGACTGTCTCCTGGGCGGCCCATGTGCGGCAGGGGCTCAGCCTGTCGGCCCCGCCGCGGTAGTGGTGGTCTTGAATCCCTCAGTCTTGTTGGCCCGCAGAGCGAACTCGTTGGTGAACGTCTTGCTGAGGTCCACCGACCCCTTCACGTTGCCGACCAGTTGCTCCGTCGCCAGGGAGGTCTTCGGGCCGCCGGCCGGCATGATGCCGTCCGGGAGGAACTGACCCTTGTCCTCGGTCAGGGCCTGGATGTAGTCGGCCTTGGTCACCAGTTGGTTCGACACGAACGATGCCGGCAGCTTGTTCGCGATGTCGGTCGCGCTGTGGGTGTTGACCCAGTGCATGGTGGCGACGAGCGCGTCGACGACCTTCTGCACCGTGTCCTTGTGCGAGTTCACCCAGTCGGTGCGGGCGAGCACACTGGCCGCGGGATAGGCACCGCCCATTGCTGCCGTGGCGCCCTTCGTGGTGGCCAGGTCGATCGCGGAGGTACCGACACCCTTCTTCTGGATCGCGGCGACCGTCGGCTGTGTCGTCATGACACAGTCGACCTTGCCCTTCTGCAGCGCGGCGACGGCGGTGGAGCCCGCGCCGACCGCGATCCGGTGGAACTGGCTGGTCTTGACGCCCTTCTTGGCGGCCAGGAACTGGGTGAGCGTGTCGGTGCCCGAACCCAGGTCGGTGACGCCGAGGGTCTTGCCGTTGAAGTCGGCGCCCGAGGTGACGCCCGACTTCTTGGTGCACATCTCTCGCTCGCCCGGCGCGCCGGAGAGCTGGACGACGTCCTCGACCGCCTTGCCCTTCGCCTGGAACTCGATCGTGTGGTTGTACCAGGCGCCCGCCATGTCCACCTGCCCCGAGGCCATGGCTTCCTCGGCGCCGACACCGCCGTCCTGCTCGGTACTGAGCTGGACGTTGACGCCGTACTTCTTGTAGAAGCCCAGCTGCTGGGCGAGCTGGTACGGCAGGTAGATCTGCTTGTCGAGGCCGCCGGCCATGAGCTTGACGGTCGGCGTGCCGCCGGAGCCGCCACTCGCAGTGCTGGCGCTGGAGTTGCCGGAACAGGCGCTGACCGCGCCGAGAGCGAGGACGGTGAGGAGAGACGCGGCGACGGCGACGGGTCGTCTGGACATGGCTGGTCACATTCCTTTTCTGAGATGGAACAAGGGAGGGGACAGGGAGGGGGAGAGACGGGATCAGAGCGCGTTCGACGCCTCGGACGGGGTCGGCGGGCGCCAGGACAGCAGCCGGTGTTCGAGCTTGCCGATCAGCCACTCGGCGCCGAGCACGATGACCGAGATGACGAGCATCGTGGCGAAGACCCCGTTGGGGTCGAAGTTGTTCTGCGCGGTCTTGATGACCAGGCCGAGGCCGCTCTGTGCGCCGAGCACCTCGCCGACCAGCGCGCCGACGATGGCGAAGCCGAAGGCGCTGTGCAGGCTGGCGATGATCCAAGTGAGGGCGGAAGGCACGATGACGTGCCGGATGATCTGCATCTGCGAGGCGCCGAGCACCTTGGCGTTGGCGAGGATGTTGCGATCGACCTCACGGACGCCCTGGAAGGCGTTGAAGAAGACGATGAAGAACACCAGCACCGCGGCGAGCAGTATCTTCGGCAGGACACCGATGCCGAACGCGACGATGAAGATCGAGCCGAGGACGATACGCGGGATCGCGTTGACCATCTTGATGTAGGGGCCGAGTACGTCGGCGAGGAAACGGCTCTGGCCCAGCGCGACGCCGAAGACCACTCCGGTGACGGACCCGAGAGCGAAGCCGACGAGCGCCTCCTGGATCGTTGTCCAGATGTTCGAGTAGAAGGACCCGAACTCGGTGCCGTGCTGGAAGAGGTCCACCAGCCGCTTGACTATGCCGGACGGCTGCCCGAAGAAGAACGGGTCGACGATCCCCCAGGTGGTGAACGCCTGCCAGCCGCCGATGACGAACACCGCGAGGCCGATGCGTCCCGCCCACACCAGGGCGATGCGGCGCCGGACGGCGCGCTTGGCGGCGGCCGCGGCCGGGACCTGTGCACTGCCCTTGACGGGGGCGGGGGAAACGGCGGACATCGTGCTGCTCATGCCTTACCTCCTGCGGTGCGTGCGTAGGCGCGCTCCACCTCCTCGCGCAGCGAATCCCAGATCTGGTGCTGGAGTTCGATGAAGCGGGGCTGGAAACGGATCTCCTGGACCGAGCCGCGCGGGCGGGGCAGGTCGATGTCGAAGACCGCCTTGACCGACCCGGGGCCGGACGTCATGACGACGACCCGGTCGGCGAGCGCCACCGCCTCGTCGAGGTCGTGGGTGATGAAGATGACCGACGGCCGGATCTGCTCCCACAGGCCGAGCAGCTCCGTCGACATGATCGCCTTGGTCTGCACGTCCAGGGCGCCGAACGGCTCGTCCATGATCAGGATCCGGGGTTCGTTGATCAGTGCCGCGGCCATCGCCACGCGTTTGCGCATACCGCCGGAGAGCTGGTGCGGGTAACGGTCCTCGAAGCCCGACAGGCCCACCCTGCGCAGCCAGTCGCGCGCCGAAGTCTGGGCCTTCTGCTTGGGCACACCGCGGAAGACGGGGCCCATCAGCACGTTGCCGAGGACGGTCTTCCAGGGCAGTAGCGCGTCGGCCTGGAACATGAAGCTGACGCCGTCGGTGACACCGTCCACCTCACGGCCGCCGACCTTGACCGATCCCTCGCTGGGCCGGTCGAGCCCGGACACCAGGCTCAGTGTCGTCGACTTGCCGCATCCGGTCGGACCCACCACCGCGCAGAACTGGCCGGGCTCCACCGTGAACGAGACGTCCTGCAGCGCCGTGAACACCTCACCCGCAGGAGTCAGAAATCGTTTGGTGAGTCCGGAAATCTCGACTCGCGCGCTGTCCTGGCCGACTCTCTCGGCGACCAGGCTCACCGCGACATCGTTTCGCGAAGCCATCTGAAGCTGTCTCCTTCCTGACCTCGGAGGTCGAGGAAGGCAGACGCTAGAGGCCGCCGAGTATTACGTCGCTGTTTCATACGTATCTCGCGTTAGCCGTGTTACCCATGGTTTTGCGCGTTCTGCTCAGCCGGTCAGGGGTGGGCAGAATGGGAGTGACGGGGGCACAATCACGCCACCACGGGTACGGCGCAGGGGCCGCGCCCGGTAGCCGCACAACAGGCAAGAGACACCCGTGACACCCATCCGTATCCCGATCGGCCGCGGCGGGAAAGGGCGGCTCTCCGCGCGGATCCTGGCCAGCCAGTTGATCATCCTGGGACTGACCGGGGTGATTGGATTCCTGCTGTTCGCCTTCGCGCAGCGGGGCGAGATCGACCGTGCCTACGAGAAGCGGGCGCTGGCCATCGCGCAGACCACGGCCGCCGAACCCCAGATCCGGCGGGCCATGGAGTACGGGGGCGGCGGCGACGTGGTGCAGACCGTGGCCGAACGCATCCGCAAGGCGTCGGGCGCGTCATACGTGGTCGTGCTCGACCTGCACGGCATCCGCCACTCCCACCCCGACCCGGCCCTGGTCGGCGAACCGACGGGCGACCAGATCGCGGTGCTGGACGGCAAGGCGCACGTCGGCACCGACCAGGGAGCGACCGGGCGTTCAGCCAACGGAAAGGCTCCGCTGTACGGGCCCGGCGGCACGCTGGTCGGCGAGGTGTCCGCGGGCATCCCCGAGCACTATGTGCTGGGCGAACTATGGCGCGAGCTGCCCACCTTCGGCCTGTACAGCGCCATCGCCGTCGCGCTCGGCTCGACGGCCGCGTTCCTGCTCGCGAGGCGGCTCAAGCGGACGACTTTCGGGCTGGAACTGGAGGAGATCGCCGGGCTGTTGCAGGACCGGGAGGCGATGCTGCACGGCATCCGCGAGGGAGTCATCGCCTTCGACCCCGACGGCAGGATCACGGTGGTCAACGACGAGGCCCGCGACCTGCTCGGCCTCGGCACCGCGCTCGGCAGCAGGCTGGAGGAGGTACTGCCGGACGGGAGGCTGCGCCGCGCCCTCGACGGCACCCTGGCCGGCAGTGACATCAGCGTGCTCACCGACGACCACTGCCTGGTCGTCAACCGGATGCCGGTGGCCCTGCACGGCCGCGAACTGGGCGCCGTGGTCACCGTACGCGACCGCACCGAGCTGATCGGGCTGCTGCGCGAACTGGACTCGGTGCGCGGGCTGACCGACGCGCTGCGCGCCCAGCAGCACGAGTTCACCAACCGGATGCACACCGTGGCCGGGCTGCTGGACATCGGCGACCACGACGCCGCCTACGAGTTCGCCGTCGAGACGGCCGGCGCCGAGCAGGCGCTGACCGAATCCGTACGGGAACGGATCGGCAACCCGCTGCTCGTGGGACTGGTCGTCGCCAAGACCACGGTGGCCGCCGAACGTGGGGTGCGCATCGTCCTCAGCGACGACTCCGCCCTCGGCGAGGAACCGCCGCACCTGCGCCGACTGCTGACCATCGTCGGCAACCTGCTGGACAACGCGATCGACGCGTCCGCGACCGGCCCGGCTCGGCCGGGCGGTCCCGAGGTACGCCTGTCGTTGATCGAGGCCGTCGACGTGGTGCGGGTGGAGGTGGCCGACACCGGCCCGGGCATCCCGCCGGGGACCACCGAGTCGATCTTCGAGGATGGCTGGTCGAGCCGTCCGGACAGGGGCACCGCCCGGCGCGGCCTCGGACTCGCACTCGTCCACCGGCTGGTGCAGCGGCACGGCGGCACGATTACGGTCAGCGAGGGGCCGGGCGCGGTCTTCACCATGACGTTGCCGGTGCCCGACACCGCCCCCACCCCGCAAGGCGCACTGTTCACGACGGCTTTGCCGGTATCGGCCGGCAAAGCGGACGGTGCCGAGGGAGGCGGTCGATGATGATCCGGACTCTGGTGGTGGAAGACGACTTCCGGGTGAGCCGTATCCACTGCGACTACGTGTCCCGGGTCAAGGACTTCGAGGTGGTCGGCCAGACGGCGACCGTGGCCCAGGCACTGGACGCCGTGCGCGCCCTCCACCCGGACCTGCTGCTGCTCGACATCTTCCTGCCGGACGGCAGCGGACTCGACGTGCTGCGGCAGCTCAGCGGGGACGAGGGCGGCGACCGCCCGGACGCCATCATGATCACCGCGGACCGGGACATCACCTCGGTGCGGGTCGCCATGAAGCTCGGCGCTGTCGGCTACCTGGTCAAGCCCTTCGGCGCGCCCGACCTCGCCGAACGGCTCACCGCCTACCGCGAGCTCCAGCACCGTATGGACGCCCTGGGTACGGCCCCCGAAACCGACCAGGCCGACGTGGACGCCCTCTTCAGCGCCGCCCGGCCGCCTGCCGTGCCCCGCATTCCGGCCAAAGGCCACTCCGCACCCACCCTCACCCTGCTGCACCAGGCCCTGCGCCAGGCTCACGGTCCCGTGTCGGCGGCCGAGGCGGCCGAACTCACCGGCGTGTCCCGCGCCACCGCCCAGCGATACCTCTCCTACCTCGTCAAGGAGGGCATGGTCCGCCTCGAACTCCGCTACGGCGCCACCGGCCGCCCCGAGCACCGCTACCGCATCGTCCACTGACCGGGCGCGTGGATGCCGTCATGCGGCCGCTCGAGCACTTGTCGGCCGAAGACGCCTCTGGGGTGCTCGGACACCTTGAAACTGGCTGGCAAGCCACTCGCGGTGTACATGGGACGGAGCAGGAGCCATCCCCCTTCGGTCCGCCCTTACTCCGCACCAGCCGCAGGTGCGCGCGGACCTCCTCGTCGGCGAGTGCCACCGGGCTGGTCTCAAATCCCGGTATCACGTTCCTCAACTGCGACGTGGCCGAGGCGGTCGAGATCGGGCTGGCTGCAGCGCAGGGCAAGGACCTGGAGCTGCACAGCCGGGACATCGCCCGGTAGTGCGTCAAGCCTGACCTGATCGACGAGTTCCGCGTGCACCTGGCACCGGTCATGCTCGGAGTGCGGCTGTTCGACTGTCCCGGTATCGAGCCGGTCCGGTGGCCCGCATCTACGACGGCCACTCTGCGCAGCCCGTGGATTTGCGATACCGCCGCGCTTGACCGCCTCGGGAAGGGTCCTACTGGTTCAGATGCAGTGGTCTGCTGGCCTCAAGGAAGGAGCAGTCAGCGGCAGCGGTCACTTGTGCACCGCTGCGGTGGGCGTGGGCTCGTTGCCCGCGGGCGCGCAGGGAGCTGGGGCCGGGCTTGGGGCGAGGGGCGGTCACAGTCAACTTGGCGGGATGGTGCCGCGGTACGACGTCCTGGGGGAAGGTCAGCTGCTGGTTCATCCACTTCAGGGCGGCGGGCATCTCCCGTACCCAGGTGGGGAAGTTGTGGCTGCCGTTCTCGGGCAGAATCGAGGCGACGCGCATGGGGGCCTTGGCGGCCGTGATGAAGGCCAGCGTCTGCGCGTAACCCCGTTCGCCGTGCTTGTTCTCTGATGTCACAGAAGGACCCACCGCACGGCTGGGCGGATCAGTCGCCTCGGAGCGTCCTGCGGAAGGCCACACAGTCCTCGTAGGCCGGGAGCAGTCCCTTCGTCTCCGCCTCGGCCAGGGTCGGCGCCTGCGCGTCCTTGGGGGACAGCAGCGGCTTGATACCGGGCGGCCACTCGATGGCGAGGTCGGGGTCGAGCGGGTGGATGCCGTGCTCGCGCTCAGGGGCGTAGCCCTCGGAACAGAGATAGACCACAGTGGCCTCGTCGGTCAGCGCGCAGAACGCGTGCCCAAGACCCTCCGACAGGTAGACGGCGTGGTGGGTCTCATCGTCAAGCCGGACGACCTCCCACCGCTTGTACGTCGGTGAGCCGACTCGGATGTCGACGATGACGTCGATGACCGCACCGCGCACGCACGTGACGTACTTGGCCTGGCTGGGCGGCACGTCAGCGAAGTGGATGCCCCGCAGGGTGCCCCCTTTCGAGACCGAGCAGTTGGCCTGGGCCAGGTTGAGGTCCTGGCCGGCCGCCGCGCGGAACTCGGCGCCCCGGAACCACTCGTGGAAGCTGCCCCGGTCGTCGGGGAAGACCTTCGGCTCCAGCACCCACGCGCCTTCGATACCCAGAGGTCGCATCTTGTCCGTATTCCTCTACTTCATGAGGGCGCGGCGGAGCTTGCCGGCCAGGCGGCGCAGAGTCGACTTGCGCGCAGGGACCGGGGGCTCAGCGACGGCCGCGACCGGTTTGACGACGAGAGTGCCGCAATCGGCCCGCAGGGCCAGGGCGAGCGCAACGGACTTCTCCTTGCCGGCGGCGGGAAGGGTCAGCCCCAGTCGCCACTGGCCGTCGGCGAGGTCGCGCAGTGGAAGGTCGGCGGACAACTCGGCGCCGCCGGCCGGGCGGTCCGCCAGCACAGCTGGCACGGTCGAGGTGCGGCTCGCGCGAAGGCCTGTCAGCTTGAGCGTGACGTCGGCCCTGCCCGGGACGTGCAGCGGCAGGACTGCAGTGAGGCGGGCGAGGTCGCCGGTGACCGTGGCCTCGGCCGAGGCCACGGCGGCGAGGTCGTACGTGAGCCGGTTGGTCTTCTGTCCGATGTCCAGCGAGAGGTTGCCGTGCGGATCGGTCCAGTACGGGAGCACCAGGCGCTGTCGGGAGCCGACCAGGGCGCCGGTGCGCCCCTGGCGGGCGTCGTCGCTGCGCACGGAGCCCAGGCGGGCCTCCTTGGCCCAGCCGCAGGAGCTGATCCGGATGAGCACGTCCCAGATGCCGTCGTCCAGTTCTGCCCCGTTCGCCGCCGTGAGCGGGTCGACCTTGGCGGTGGCCCGCAGGAGCTGCCGGAAGTAGCCATCCCGGCCCTCCACAGCGGCCTTCTCGCGGGTCAGCTCGACGGGCTGGAAGAATTCTGCCGCCGTATCGCGCTCGCGTACGACCAAGTCCACCTTGGACTTGCCCAACGGAGCGGAGGTGTCCGCGCCCGCCAGCGCGATCACGTCCAGGATGCTCTGCGGCAGCGGCGGGGCGAGCAGGTCCTTGTCGCCGTCGGCACGGAAGGTGACGGGGGCGCCGCCCGAGGTGTATTCGGCGGTGAAGGCGATGCTCAGCTTTCCGTTGTCCCAGCTCAGGCTCTCCAGCATGCCGGAGGCTTTGATGCCCTTCTCCCACTCGGCGAATTTCTCGATGTCGTCCAGGCGGTTGGCCGCGATCAGCCCGGCGACAATCTGTTGCGTGGGCTGCATGCCCGCGGCGACACCGGGGCCGAAGCGTTCGATGACCACCTTGTGGATCTCGTTGAACAGTTCCTGGCGGTAGTCGGCGGGCAGCTTCAGCAGCCGCAGCCCGCGCGTCCGCTCGACCATCTCAACGCGCAGCCAGCGGCGGAAGAGCTTGTCACGCAGCGGCCCGGGCTCGGTGAGCTCCTCGACGACGTCCAGGGCCTCGCGGAGATTCTTGAAGTAGCCAACCGGGTCGAATCGCTGGAAACCCGCGTTGGACGCGTCGTCCCGCTTGAGGTGGTAGTAGCAGATGTAGTCGCTGAGGACGGAGACGTTGTCGGCCCGCAGGTAAGCCTCGGTGACGAAGACGTGGTCCTCCAAGCGCCGACGGCCCTCCATGTAGCGGAGGTTGTGCCGGTCAAGGAAATCCTTGCGGAACATCTTGTGTGGGGTGCGGCTGTCGATCAGCGGGGCATTCTCGACGTTCGCGTATGGCCGGTTCTTGCGGAACAGCTCCCGCGGCACCGGACGCCCCTTGCCGGCCATCTTTCCCACGATCACGTCGGCGCTGTTCTGCACGCCGAAGTTGTACATACGCTCGAGAGCCTCGTCACCCAGCCAGTCGTCGTTGTCCACAAACTGAATGAACTCCCCCTTGGCAGCCGCAATGCCGACGTTGCGCGGCTTGCCCGACCAGCCCGACGCCTCCTGATGAATGACGTGCATGTGCGGGTACTCGGCGGCAAGTTGGTCCAAGCGCTCGGGGGTCTCGTCGGTGGAGCCGTCGTTGACGAAGATCGCTTCGTACTCGTCGCTCGGCAGGCTCTGGCGCAGAAGAGAGGCGATGCAGTCCTCGATGTAGTTGCCCGGGTTGTGGACCGGGATCACCACGCTCACCTTGATGGGCACGTGTCTTTTCCGCCTCCGCTACTGAGTGACTTCGTGACGGCCACCTCGGACGCCTCGCCCCGCACGGACGCATCGGCATCGCCGCAGCCCGCAGGGTGCTGTTCCAGCACGCCCGTGTAGTGCGACCTCCCAGATCGCGTGGATCTACTACAACTCGTTGAATCCGAGAGGAGGTGACCATCGCCGGAACTACTACATCCCGTACGACTTAACCTACTACATGTTGTAGAGTACGGCCGTCCGCTCCACCCCGCAGAGATGCCCGAAGCGTCCGACAACCACCTGGTGGATCTCGTCGAACAGCTCCCGGCGCTAGTCGGCGGGCGGCCTGAACAGCCGCTGCCCGCGCATCGTCTGGACCCTTGACGAAATGCGACAAGGTGCCTTGATGGGATCCAATATGCCGCTAATGAAAGCTCTCGTTCTCTCCGGTGGCTCGGGCACGCGCCTCCGTCCCATCACCCACACATCGGCCAAGCAGCTGGTGCCCGTGGCCAACAAGCCCGTGCTGTTCTACGGCCTGGAGGCCATCGCCGACGCCGGCATCACGGATGTCGGGATCATCGTCGGCGACACCGCCGAAGAGATCCGGGAAGCCGTGGGTGACGGCTCGAAGCTCGGAATCGACGTCACATACATCCGGCAGGGCAAGCCGCTCGGCCTGGCGCACGCGGTGCTCATCGCGCGCGAGTTCCTGGGCGACGACGACTTCGTCATGTACCTCGGCGACAACTTCATCGTCGGCGGCATCACCGGCCTCGTCGACGAGTTCCGCACGCAACACCCTGACGCGCAGATCCTGTTGACCCCGGTCCCCAACCCGACGTCGTTCGGTGTCGCCGAGCTCGACGAGAACGGCCGGGTGAAGGGGCTGGAGGAGAAGCCGAAACAGCCCAAGAGCGACCTCGCGCTGGTGGGTGTGTACCTCTTCACCCCCGCCATCCACGAGGCCGTCCGCGTCATCGAGCCCTCCTGGCGCGGCGAGCTGGAGATCACCCATGCCATCCAGTGGCTGATCGACCAGCGCAAGGACGTCCGCTCGTCGACCATCTCCGGCTACTGGAAGGACACCGGGAACGTCGCCGACATGCTGGAGGTCAACCGCTCCGTCCTGGAGACGCTCGAGTCCCGCACCGAGGGCACCGTCGACGCCTCCAGCGAGATCATCGGCCGCGTGCGGATCGACGCCGGGGCCGAGGTCCGTGCCTCGCGCATCGTCGGCCCCGCCGTCATCGGTCCCGGTTCGGTGATCAGCGACTCGTACATCGGCCCGTTCACCTCCATCTCCGAGAACTGCCGGATCGACGACAGCGAGGTCGAGTACTCCATCGTCCTGCGGGAGTCCTCCATCACCGGCGTACGACGGGTCGAGGCATCGCTCATCGGCCGCAACGTCCAAATCACCCCCGCGCCCCGCAAGCCCGCAGCCCACCGTCTCGTCCTCGGCGACCACAGCAAGGTGCAAATCTCTTCATGACGACCAGAATCCTGGTAACTGGTGGTGCCGGATTCATCGGCTCCCACTACGTCCGTACCCTCCTCGGCCCGCAGGGCCCGGATGACGTGGCGATCACTGTCCTGGACAAGCTGACGTACGCGGGCAACCCGGCCAACCTCCACGAGGTGCGCGACCACCCGGGCTTCGTTTTCGTCCAGGGCGACATCTGCGACCCCGAACCGGTCGCGAAGCTGATGGCCGAGCACGACGAGGTGGTTTCCCTGTCAAGTTCAGCGTGTTGAAGTCGGGACGGGCCCTGGCCCGGGCGGTCGGCAGTACTTGAAGGCTTGGCAGGGCCGCCCGCTCAATACGGCGGCCTGCCAAACCTTGGCGAAGTCGGCCGGAGCTGACAGAGGTTGTGGTCAGAGGCCGATGTCGGCCAGCCACTGGCATGTGGTCCGGGGGGTGGCTCCCAGCAACCTCTGGGCGGAGGTTTCCGGTGCGATCGCGCGGCCAGGCATGGAGCTCATCGCCTGGTACGCCCCTGCGATGTCAGCGGCGGCGCTCTCCCCGATCAGGGGAGCCATTGAGGTACGGAACTCCTCGGCGGTGATCTGGTCGAAGACCACGTCCCGTCCGAGCCTGGCGCCGAATGCTTCGGCCAGGTCCGGCCCCGTGATCGCCGGGTACTGGCCGACGGAGACCACGCCGGTGACGTCCGTGCGGTCGAGCGAGGCGACGGCAGCGTCGGCGATGTCCAGGTGGGAGGCCCAGGAGACGGGGAAGTCGGCCCGGATCGGGTAAGGCAGAACGCCGCGCTCGCGGACCGAGCCGATGACGTGCGGCATGAGCAGATTCTCGAGGTAGAGCTCGGGTGCGATGACCGCGTGGGACACACCGCTGTCGGCCAGGCCGGCGGCCAGGGTCGCGGCGGCACCGCCGATGGCGGGATCTATGGGGAAACCGCTGGTGGAAAACACGATGCGGTCCGGCCGGGCCTCGCCGACAGCAGTGAGGATGTTGTGCGCGTAGGTCTGGCGGTCCTCCTCGGAGGCCACCGGCAGGTGGACGAAGACGCCCTCGGCGCCTCGGTAGGCGTCGGTCAGGTCGGCGGCGGAGGCGTAGCCAGCGGCCACGACGCGCTGCGCGCCGGGCACGACGGCGTCGGGGTTGCGGGTCAGAGCAGTCACGGACTTGCCCGCATCGGCGAGAGCGGCGACAACAGGGGCGCCTTGGGCGCCGGTGGCGCCATGTATTACGTAGGTCATGACGCTATTAGTGCATGCGGTGCACCAGTTACATCAACTGCACTAATGGGGTACGGTCCGGAATTGTGACTGATCCCTGTCTTCCCGAGTGCGGCGTCGCCCGGTTCCTCACGCTGCTCAACGGGCCGTGGGCCACCCTGATCGTGCGCGAACTGCTCCACGGCTCCCACCGGTTCAACCAGCTGCGCGAGGCCCTGCCGGGCATCAGTCCGCACACCCTGACCAGCCGACTGCGCCAGTTCGAGCGGCACGGCATCGTCACCCGCACGACGTATGCGGAGATCCCGCCGCGCGTCGAGTACGCGCTGACCCCTCTGGGTGAGGGGCTGCGCGAGGTCCTGGAGGCTATGGGGACGTGGGCCATGGGGGTGCCGGATCCCGAGTCCGGCGTCACCGCCTGAGGTACCTCTGGCCCGGCCCCCGGCCCCCGGCCCCCGGCCCCCGGACATGGTCATGGTCATGGTCATGGTCACGCTGAGGATGCGAGCCTCTGCCGCAGGGCGTCGTTGTCGTCGTGGTGGACGACCTCCTCGAAGCGCAGCCGCAGCCCGTGCTTGTCCAGCAGCTCCGCCACGATCGCGTCGAGGTGTTCGCGGTGCTCCTTCGTCCGCGCCTGGAGGTATGCCTCGCGGACGTCCTCGGGCTCGTCGGCGAGAACCTGGTCCATGCGCTCGCGGATGTACCTCTTGAGGTTGATGTGCTCCATGAACACCTCACCGACTCCCGCCTCGACGAGTTGCCCGAAAAGGTCGTCCAGAAGCTCGGGCTGGGTGGCGAAGTGGGGCAGGAGCGGGCCGACGAAGGCGTAGGTGTGGATGCCGGCCGCGTTGAGTTCGGCCAGGGTGCGCAGGCGGCGGGAGGCGAGCGGGGCGCGGACCTCCAGCCAGCGGCTGACCTTGTCGTCGGTGGTGGTCACGGTCATGCCGACCTCGGCGCGCGGCAGGCTGGTCAGTAGGTCGATGTCGCGGGTGACGACGGGCGACTTGGTGAGGATTCGGACCAGGCCCGGGTACTCGACCGCTTGCAGTTCGCGCAGGATGCCGCGGGTGAGCCGGTACTTCGTCTCGTGGCCCTGGTAGGGGTCGGTGACCGAGCTGAGCAGCATCGTGCCCCGCCGCTTGCCCTGCGGCATTTTCGCCAGCTCCTTGCGGGCGAGTTCGACCGCGTTCTTCTTCACGTACAGGTAGTCGCCCCACTCCTTGACGGACCGGCCGAACTGGCGCCCGGCGAAGCTGGCGAAGCAGTAGGCGCAGCCCAGCACGCAGCCGGTGTAGGGGTTGATGACGTAGTCGTTCGACGGGGTCTTCGACTTCTGGATCAGGGTCTTTGCCTCGATCTCGACCGGTTCCATGGCGCTTCCTTCCTGCTGGCCCGGCGGTCCGCGTACGAGGCGCCGGGTTCCTCCGCTGTCTGCGGGCCGGTCATCCGAGAACCACCGAACCCGTACCCATGGAATAATAATCGAAGGAAGTTGCTTCCATGGAATGTAAATGGTTTGCTGGACGCCGAGCCGGTTCCGGGCCCTCATCGCTGCCGGTCCGGCATGTCGCCCCAGCGCGCGGTGACCTTCACTGCCTGGATTCGGCCTGCCGCAGAGAGATTTCTCCCCTTACGGGGCGTAAGGAGTGAGCGTCATGACCGTTCCCGCTTTCAACTCGGTCGCCTGGTTCGAGTTCGGTACCGACCAGCCGGAGAAGGTCAAGGAGTTCTACGGCGAGCTCTTCGACTGGCAGTACGTCCTCAACACCAACACCCCGGGGGTCACCTATCACTCGGTGATGACGCCGGGCGCCCAGCAACCGGCCGGCGGCGTATGGGAGTCGGAGGGCGGCTTCCCCAACTACGCGATCTTCTACGTCTTCGTCCAGGACGTCGCCGCGACCGTCGAGCGCGCCGAGAAACTGGGCGCCGAGGTGCTCATGGCGCCGGTCTCCGACTCCGCGGGTTTCACCTTCGCCCGGCTCAAGGACACAGCGGGCCACCACTTCGGCGTGTTCTGCGTACCCGCCCCGTAAGTCCGGCCCTGGGCCGCCGGCCACCCCTGCCGGCTGCCCTTTCAGGGAGCGGGCGGCCCCGTAACCCGTGCCTCTTGCGCCCTGTCTCCCCGCCGGAGCACGCCGCAGGGCCTTGTACCACCGTTCCCCCGACTGAGAGGTTCCGATGTCCGGCGCCAGCGCCACCAGCGAAAAGATCCCCGTCCGCGTCTACGGCGGCCCGACCACCCTGATCGAGTACGGCGGGCTCAGGCTTGTCACCGACCCGACCTTCGACCCGCCCGGCGAGTACCCCATGCCCCTCCCGGGCGACCACAAGCTCATCAAGACGGCCCCCTCAACGGTCACCGCCGCCGGCCTCGGCCGCGTCGACGCCGTCCTGCTCTCCCACGACGAGCACGACGACAACCTCGACAGCGCCGGCCGTGCCCTCCTGTCCGAGGTGCCGGTCGTCTTCACCACCGAGAGCGGCGCCGGCCGCCTGGGCGGCACCGCGCTCGGCCTCGCTTTCTGGCAGACGGCCGAGCTCAAGCGGCCCGACGGCGGTACCGTGACCGTCACTGGCGTGCCCGCCCGGCACGGCCCCGTGGGCTGTGAGCCGATCACAGGCGACGTCATCGGCTTCATCCTCACCTCCGACGACCTGCCCTCGGTCTACGTCAGCGGCGACAACGCCGCCCTGGAGCACGTCGAGGAGATCGCCGAGCGGTTCGCCCCGGTGGACACCGCGATCCTCTTCCTCGGCGGCGCCCGCATGCCCTTCGCCTTCGACGGCGCCCTGCTCACCCTCGACAGCGCCCAGGGCGCCGAGGCCGCCAAGGCACTCGGCGCCCGACGCGTCGTCCCCGCGCACTACGACAGCTGGGCCCACTTCCAGGAAGGCCACGGCGAGATCCAGGCCGCTTTCACCGCAGCCGGCCTCGCCGACCGCCTCGACTTCGCCCGATGACCCGACCGAACCCAAGGAGACCACGATGACCACTGCCAACCTTGACCTGGCCCGCGCTTACTTCCAGGCCGTGCAGACCGGAGACATGGCCGCCCTCGGCGGCCTCCTCGACGAGCAGATCGTCTGGCACCAGCCTGGCGCCAACCAGTTCTCAGGCGACCACAAGGGCCAGGGCGCGGTCTTCCAGATGCTTGGCAGCATGATGGAGGCCAGCCAGGGCACCTTCGCCATCGACGCAATCCACTCCCTCATGGGCAACGGCGACCTGGTCGCCGCCACCATCCACTTCACCGGCCGCCGCGGCAACACGTCAATGGCCATGGACGGCGTGGACCTCCTGCGCATCCAGAACGGCAAGATCACCGAGATGTGGCTCTTCTCCGGCGACCAGAGTGCCGAAGACGCCTTCTGGGGCCGCTGACACCCACGATGCACCCCGAGGCCGACCGGGCCTCGGGGCTCGGCGACGGCCCCACCAGTGAAAGGCATCGCATGCGGAAGATGACCGACGAGCAGTGGCGGGCGTTCGTCACGCACGGCACCCGTACCGGCAAGCTGTCGACCGTCAAAGCCGACGGCAGCCCGCACGTCACACCGGTCTGGTTCCTCCTCGAAGGCGACGACATCGTGCTCACCACCGAGAAGGACGGCGTCAAGGGCCGCAACCTCGCCCGCGACGGACGCTTCGCCCTCTGCGTCGACGACGACCAGCCCCCATACGCGTTCGTCATCCTCCAAGGACACGCCGACACCTCCGCGAACCCCGACGAGATGCTGTACTGGGGCGGCCTGCTCGGCGCCCGCTACATGGGCGAAGACCGCACCCAGGAGTACGCCGCCCGCAACGGCGGCCCCGGCAACCTCCTCGTCCGCGCCCACATCGACAAAGTCATCGCTTTCAACGGCATCGCCGACTGAACGACAACGTCCCGGGCACGGTTGCTTGCCCCGCTGCCGTGCCCGGGACGTCCTGGCTCACGAGGCCGAACGGCCGGGCTGCTTCGGCGCCCGCATCGCCGGAACTGGCGTCTGACCTGCGGCCCTCCGCTCCGCATCCAGAGCACGCCCGGCCGCCCGCAGCCTACTGAGGACCGCCGTCACCTCGCGTACCGACTCCTCAGGAATCACCGACCCGATCCTCAGTTCCAGCTCCTCCTCGAAGACCTTCAGCGCCCCCTCCACCAGCTTCCGCCCCTCAGGGGTGAGCTCGACGATCGAAGAACGCCGGTCGTTCGGATTGGCCCGCCGGCCGCACAGGCCCGCCGCCTCCAGACGGTCGACCACCTTGCTCGTCCCGCCCACCGTGATCGAGAACTCCTCCGCGATGTCCTGGATCCGCCGCCCAGGCCGCCGCAACAGCAGGTGCAGTACCTCGAACGAGGTCAGCGCCAGGTCATACTCCGCTCGCAACCGCCCCTCGATGCCGTCCCACAACTCGATCTCCAGCGAGACCAGCTCCCGGTACAGCAGCTTCAGATCAGTGCCAGCCATCACTCATCTTCCAAAGAATTATCTTCCATAGACAGTTAATTGTAGGTCACCGGTATCGGGACTCAGAGTGTTTGGTTCGGGGTGTGGTTGGGTTGGCAGCACGCGAACGGGGGAGGCGGGCTGCGACAGTGCACCGCGCAGTTGTCGGTTCTCCACGGTCAGTTGGTGAACAGCGCGAACAAGGTGATCGACGTCGGTCCGCAGCCGGGACAGCTCCGCTATGTCCTTGGCTCGGAGCTCCTTGAGTTTGGCGATGTGCTGGCGCAGGCGGATCTCGGAGTCCGGCGTCTGTCCGCGCGCCCTGACCTGCGCGTAGAAGTCGTTCTTGAGGTCCGGGTGACGCTGGGTGAGTGCGTTGCGCGGTACGCCGGCTTCCTGGGCCAGGGCGACGATCGTCAGCGCGCCGTTGGAGTGCTGCGCGGTTCCCTGCAGGATGCGGTCCATGGCCGCGCAGATACGGTCGCGTTCGTCGGGTGCGGGGCTCATGCGGTGCCGTCCTGAAGGGTGGTGCGGGTGCGGTGGTGGGTGTCGGCGAGGTCGCGCAGCCGGGCAGCGTTGCTCTGTAGCCGTTCGCCCAGCGGGCCGGGAACGTGGCCTGCCTGCTGGTCAAGCGCGGTGGCGCGGAGGCGGAGGCCGGTGGCGTGCTGGTCGGTGCGGGCGATGTTCGCGCAGCCGGGGACGCACTGGTCGAGGCTGGGGGTGTCCTTGAGGCCGCGGTGGCACAGGGCCTTGTCGCGTTTGTAGACGCACATCAGCAGCGTGTGAGGATTGTCGTAGACGGCCAAGTGAGGATTGGCGAGGATCTTTCGGGCCTGCCGTGCGGTGATGACGGTGCCGGTGTACTGGGGCGCGGTGGCGGCGGCCTTGATGGCCCGGCGGGCGGCGGGCCCGGAGATGCCGAGGCCGTCCTCGACGGCAGGCGGTGGCGGCCCCGGAGGAAGCCGGTGCGGTTGGGCGACCTGGTCGTCGATGTCCCTGCCCGGGCGCTGCAACCTGCACGGTGTCGAACTCCCGCTGCGGGACAAGGAGTTCGACCTGCTCGCGATGCTGGCCGAGCGGATCGGCTGGGCGGTGTCGCGGGAGGCGTTGATGGCCGAGGTGTGGGACGAGAACTGATTCGGGCCCACCAAGAGCCTCGACGTGACCATGGCGGGCCTGCGGCGCAGGCTGACCGAGGCCGCAGAGGCGAGCGGGCGACCGACCCGATTGCCGGAGATCACGACGTTGCGGGGGCACGGGTACCGGTTGGAATGGCAATCGGATCCATCGGAGTGAGAAGGGGTCCAATGCTCCTCCTCCCGGCGCACCACGCTCACCGGCTCCGTGTCCCGGTGACTGCCACGCTGCCGGCAGACCGAAGAAGCCGACCCGCCACCTCGCGAGCTGACGACACCTCGAGGTCGTTCACAGGGCGGAGCGGCGGGCCAGCAGGCCCAGTACCAGGAGGCCGGGGGCCATGGGCAGCCACCCGGTCAGCAGTCGGTAGCCGATGACCGCCGAGATCGCTGTCTGCCCCGGTGCTCCGGCGGCCGTGAGCGCGAGGGTAAGCGCGGCGTCCAGCGACCCCAGCCCACCTGGCGTGGGAAGCAGAGCCGCCGCACCGCTGGCGACGAGGTAGGCCATCACCACATGGCTCGTAGGCAGTGCGAGGCCGAGCGCGTGGACCACGGCGACGACCACGCCCGCGTGCAACAACGCGAAGGCGACCGAGCCGCCCCACAGTGCGCAGGCCCGCCCGGGAGAGCGATGCACCTCCCGTACGTCGGCCAGGGCCCGAGCCGCCGCCCGCCTGAGTCGGCCGCTGGCCACGACCGCCAGTACGACGGCTGCCACCGCCGAGGGTGCCAGGACCAGCAGGTGCGGGATCCGCGCCGACAGCGGGACAGCGCCCGGCGATGCCACCAGCAGGACCACGCCCAGCACGCACCGGACGATCCCACCGACGGCCGCCTTCACGGCAAGCGCGGTCGCCGAGCGTCTGGTGGACAAGCCACACCGCGTCAGGAACCGAAGATTGACCAAGTTTGCCCCGGCCCCCGCGGGCAGGATGTGGTTGGCGGCGCACGCCGCGAACTGCGCGGCCACCAGCCGTCCCCGCGGCAGCCGCTCGATGACCGCCCCCTGCTGCGCCACGGCAGCGCACACCCATGTGGCGACGGTGGCGAAGCAGGCGAGCAGCAGCCATTCCCCGTCGGCGGCCGCCAGTTGGTCGGTCCCGCTGTCGAGCGTGGCCCGGTGCGCGGCGAGCATGCCGCCCGCGGCGGCCAGCCCCGCCAGAGTGATCCCCAGCCGGAGATAAGGGCGCCTTCCCGCGGTCACGGGCACGCGGTCGGACACAGCCATCGCAGTCACCGCCCCTGCTGGGCGAAGGGAGCGATATAGGTGTGGAGAACTCCGGCCCGTTCCACGGGCCAGGTGCGCGCGTAGGCGGGCGGACGGTCGCCCGGAAGGGCGAGGACTGCGACAGGGGCCCGGTGGGCGGCCCGGGTCAGTGCGGCCGCCGTGGTGCTGGTGTCGTGGCCCTCGCTCTGCGCCGAGCCGCAACCGGTGTAGAAGGCGATCGGCACGGCCTCGTAGCCGCTGAGCAGGCACGGCGGCCGTACGCCGAGCAGGTGGAGGGCGGACGCGGTGCGGGACCAGTCGTCACGGTTGGCGGCGGAACTGTGCACGGTGCGTTCCAGGACGACGTACTGCAGGGCCAGATGGCATGCCAGGCCGGCTGCCATCAGGCTCACGGCAAGGGTCCGCCCGGTCCCCCGGGCCGGGGCGCTGACCAGGTGAGCAAGACCGTGGGCGACGGGGAGGGCGAGCAGAGCGTAGGCGGGCAGCAGGAAGCGGGGGGCCGCGTAGCCGATGAGGAACAGGTAAGGAACGGCAGCTGTGACCGCGCAGGCCAGCGGGAGCAGGACGGACTGGGCACGCCGGGCACGGACGGCGGCCACCGCGCCGAGCGCGGCGAGGACCGGCAGCGCGAACCACCACAGAGTCACCAACGGGTTGGAAACCGATCCGGTGCAGGGGCGGCAGAGAGTGTGCCCGCCGAGACTGCGCAGCTGGTCGACGACCGCCAGGTGCCAGCCGAGGCCGCGCTGGATGCGGGAGGCGTCGGAGAGACGTTGCGCCAGGCCGCCGTAGCTCATGTACGCCTCGATCACCCACTCACCGGCGCCGGCCAGCAGGCCGGCGACCAGTACGGCGAGGAGGCGGGGGCGGCGCAGGGCGAGGACGAGCAGGGGCAGCACCACGTAGACGGCGTCCATCGGGCGCATCCACGCCATCAGCGCCGCGCCCGCGAGCACACCCCACCAGGCTGCCCGGTCACCCGCGTTCGCCCGGACACGCACGAAGCAGCCGACACAGGCCAGGGCGCCGACGGCGACCCAGTAGTTGGGCATGGCCTGCGGGCCGTAGAACACCGTCACCCACAAGGAGGCGAACAGGGCACCCGCCAGAGCCAGGACGCGCGGCATGACGTGAGCTCCCCAGACGCGCAGGGTGAAGTAGAGGGCCAGGCCGGAGAGAACCGCCAGGTAGACCCGCAGAAGGGCGGTGGAGTCGGACCACGACGCGATCGGCGCGACGAGCAGAGAGATGCCGCGGGCGCGGGGCGCACTGAAGAAGGCGGCGGGAACGTGGCCGCTGACCTGGCTGACGTAGACCGTCTCATCCCAGCCGAGACCAAGATCCGATCGTACGAGGACGAGCTGAGCAAGTGTGAAAGCCCCCGCGACGGCCGCGAGCCAGGGTTCGCCCCACCGGCGCCGAGGCCGGGCGCTCCGCGGTGGGAAGCCGGCGCGAGAGGCACTGGTCATCGTGACGTTCCAGCCGTCGGCCATCTTGCACCTCTCGTCGTCACACGCCCCGGAACCATATCCTCCTACATCTCGTAGGAGGACATCTCACAGTACGGTTCGTCGGTTAGAGGCGGGTGAGACGACGCCTCCTCACTTCTCCAAGGTGACGGGATCGCGGGCAGCAGCCCACGCGAGAGGCCCGAACGGCTTAGTGCCGACCAGCTGGAGTGACCTCCGCCGTCCGCTCACCCCCTACCGGGACGAGCGAGCCCGAGGTCATAGGCGAAGATCACGGCCTGGATGCGGTCGCGGGCGCCGATCTTGGCCAGGACACGGCCGACATGCGTCTTCACGGTGGACTCCGACACGACGAAGCGGGAAGCGATCTCGCCGTTCGTCCAGCCCTTGCCGATGGCCACGAGGATCTCGCGCTCACGGTCGGTGAGAGAGGCCAGCCGCGGGTCCTCACCCGCGTCACCCCGTCCCGCGGGCGCGTGCTCGGCGTACTCGTCCAGGATGCGACGGGTAAGGGCTGGTGCGATCACGGCGTCACCCGCGGCGACCGCGCGAATGCCGGCGAGGAGTTCCTCGGGGCGCGCGTCCTTGAGGAGGAAGCCGCTGGCTCCGGCGCGCAGGGCGGCGTGGACGTATTCGTCGAGGTCGAACGTGGTCAGTACGAGGACGCGGGAGCGGCCCCCGGCCGCGGTGATCCGGCGGGTGGCCTCGATGCCGTCCATACCGGGCATGCGGACATCCATCAGGACGACATCGGGGCGCAGTTCGGCGGTCTTGCGGACGGCCTCCGCGCCGTGCGCTGCCTCGCCGACCACCTCCGTGTCGGGGATGGACTCAAGCAGCACCCGGAAGCCGTAGCGTTGCAGCGGCTGATCGTCCACGACGAGGACCGTGGTCACCGAGCGCCTCCTTCGGAGTTCAGGTCGAGGGTGGCCTCCACCAGCCATCCCGAGCCGGCTTCCGGTCCGGCGCTGATGTCTCCTCCGTAGAGCGCCGCTCGTTCGCGCATGCCCACCAGCCCGTGTCCTTCCTCATTCCATGGTCGGGAGCGTTCGACGGGGCCGTTGTCCCGGACCCGGACGACCAGCCGGTCGTCCCGGAGGATGACCGACAGTTTCACTCGGGTGCCGGCTCCGGCGTGCTTCAGGGTGTTCGTGAGGGCTTCCTGGACGATGCGGTAGACCGTCAACTGCATTCCGCGGTCCAGGGCGTCGACGTCGCCGACGGTCCGGTAGACCACCTCCAGACCGGCTGCGCGCACGCCGTCACACAGTGCCTGGATGTCCGCGACGCCGGGCTGCGGGCTGAGTTGGGGCGCCGAGGTGGGAGCGTCGGACGCCTCCCGCAGGACGCCGAGCACGCGCCGCAGCTCGCCGAGGGCCGTCCGGCCGGTGTCGCCGATGAGTTCAAGGGCCTCCTTGCCGCGCTCGGGAGCCGTCTCGGTGGCGTACGCGCCGGCGTCGGCGAGGGTGATCATGACGGACAGGTTGTGGCCGACGATGTCGTGCATCTCGCGGGCCACCCGGGCGCGTTCGGTGGCGGCCGCAAGTCTGGTGCGCTGGTCGCGTTCCGTCTCCAGACGCACCGCCCGCTCCCGCAGCCCCGCGAGCTGGGCCCGCCGGGTGCGCACCACCAAACCGAGGGCCAGCGCCGCGATCGCCGTGCTGAACAGGAAGAACAGCGCGTCCCAGACGGACACGGCCGACGACACGCGCAGCGCGACGAGCACCATGCCCGCCGCCATCACCCCGCAGGCCCACGGCAGCTGCCGTAGCCGCCCGTGCAGAGCCAGGCTGTACAGAGCGACGAACAGGGCGACGTCCGCGCGCAGAGCGGCACCCAGGGACCACTGCACCACGAACACGGCGGTGATGACTGCGAAGGCTGTCATCGGCCGACGCCGCCGCCACAGCAGCGGCAGCACCAGACCGACCTGAAGGAGCAGCATGGCCGCCAGGGGAAGTCGGGTGAAGGCGAGCCGGAACCGGCGTGGCCCGTCGCCGTCCCCGGCGCCACCGTGCAGCAGGTCCGGCAGGCAGAACATGAGGAAGACCAGCACCACCACCGCGGTGTCCAGCACCCATGGCCGGGCCTGGTCGGCCTGCCGCAGCCGCTGGCCGCCCCGGGAGAACCGGGCCAGAAGCGGTCCCATCCCGCTGAAGTCGCCGGCGGACGTGGTCGTCGTCAAGGTGGTCACCTGCCCATGGTGCAGGCGCTCAGACGTCGCTGCGCACCAGTCGGTACGCCGCACCCGTCAGCGCCAGTGCCGTCCAGCCGAGGAAGACCAGCAGACCGGCCGCGGGCGCCAGGGCGGTGCTGTCGTGGGTCAGCGCGAACATCGACTCACCCGCGTTGCTGGGCAGGTAGGGGCTGATGTTGTCCTGCCAGGAGCTGGGCAGCAGGGAGATCAGGCCAGGAATCAGCATCAGCGTGGCGACGAGCACCGAGATGCCGCCGGCCACCGACCGCAGCAGCGCGCCGAGCGCGGTGCCGATCACGCCGACCAGGCCGAGGTAGAGTCCCGCGCCCAGCAGGCTTCGCAGAACTCCCGCGTGCGTCAGGCTCATCGCGGCGGGCGTGCCAGAGACGAGGCCGCTGCCGAACCCGAAGGCGACGAACGCGCCCAGAGTGGCAACAACGAGAGCGACCAACCCGAACACGGCCGCCTTGGACCACAGAACGGGCAGCCGACGCGGTACGGCCGCGAGCGTCGAGCGGATCATGCCCGTCGAGTACTCCCCCGCCGTCACCAGCACACCAAGCACACCGAGGGCGAGCTGGGCGAAGTTGGTGCCGAACAGGGACAGACTCACGGCCGTCGACTGAGCGAAGTCATGGTCCAGGTGGCCGGAGTCGATGCCGGACTTGTAGCGGCTGGAGGCGATCAGTCCGAAGGCAACCAGGAAGAGCAGACCGAGGCCCAGGGTGATCCAGGTCGAACGCAGGGACCACAGCTTGGCCCACTCCGAGGACAGCACACGCCGTCCGGTCACCCGGTAGGCGGGGCGGGCAGGGCCGGCCGGGGGCGCCTCGACGGTTGCGGTGAGGGTGCTCATGCCGCCCTCCCCTCGGCCACGGTGGTGTCGATGCCGGTTGTGCCGTGATACTCCACGGAGTCCCTGGTCAGGTTCATGAATGCCTCCTCCAACGACACCGCATGGGCGGTCAGTTCGAACAGCGCGATCGCGTGCTCGGCTGCTTTCAGGCCGATCTCGCGGGCGCTGAGCCCGGTCACCTGAAGCTCCTCGGAACCGGCGCGGCCGGTGATGTCGACGCCGGGGCCGGCCAGTGCCTCCCGCAGGCGCGCCGGGTCCTGCGTGGCCACCTTCACCGTGTCGCCGCCCGCCTCGCGGACGAGATCGCGCACGGTGGTGTCTGCCAGCAGCCGCCCCCGCCCGACGATGACGAGGTGGTCTGCCACCAGAGCCATCTCGCTCATCAGGTGGGATGACACGAACACGGTCCGGCCCTCGTCGGCGAGCGCCTTGAGTAGGTTGCGGATCCAGAGCACGCCCTCCGGGTCGAGCCCGTTGACCGGCTCGTCCAGCATCACCGTCTGCGGATCGCCGAGCAGGGCCGCCGCGATGCCGAGCCGCTGGCCCATGCCGAGGGAGAAGGCACCGGCCCGCTTCTTGGCCACGCTGGCGAGTCCCGCGAGATCGATGACCTCGTCGACCCGGCGTCGGGGGATCCCGTGCGTGAGCGCGAGCGCGTTGAGGTGGTTGTAGGCCGAGCGGCCCGGGTGGATCGACTTCGCCTCCAACAGGGCGCCGACCTCCTGAAGCGGGGCCTCGTGCCGGGCATAGTGGTAGCCATTGACGGTGACAGAGCCGCCAGTCGGAGCGTCGAGCCCGACAATCATCCGCATGGTCGTGGACTTCCCCGCCCCGTTCGGCCCGAGGAAGCCGGTCACCGTGCCCGGCTGGACGGCGAAGTCCAGCCCGTCGACGGCGGTCTTCTCGCCGTATCTCTTGGTCAGCTGCTGTGCGTCGATCATTCGCGTTGCTTCCTGTTCGGAGACCGGCGTCCGTCGGGCGCCCCTGACGCCGCACCGTCAACGCTAAGAGCCGAAACACCTCGATTCGGTGGTACCGGGGAGTGATCTGCACTCGCCGGGTCGTACCGCGGTACTACGGGCCGCCGCTGCTCTGCGCACCGTTCAGGTTGCGTTCATGCTCGAAGTGCGATCGTGCGGATCATGACCGCAGAGCACGTCATCGACGACCGGCCACTCGCCCCCATACGCCAGATGGCGAACAAGGTGCCGGAGGTGACCATCTACTTCTGGATCATCAAGGTGCTGACCACGGGTATGGGCGAGACCGCGTCCGATCTCCTGGCCCGCACGCTCGGCCCGGTACCGGCGGTCGCGCTCGCCAGCCTCGCCCTGGCGACGTCGTTGGCCGTGCAGTTCACCCTTCGCCGGTACGTCACCTGGGCCTACTGGACGGCCGTGGTCATGGTCAGCGTGTTCGGGACGATGGCCGCCGACGTCCTGCACGTCGGCCTCGGCGTGCCGTACGCAGTGTCGGCGCCGGCGTTCCTCGTCGTACTGGCCGCGGTCTTCGCCCTGTGGTACGCAAGCGAGCGCACCCTGTCCATCCACACCATCCGAACCCGGCGCCGCGAAGCGTTCTACTGGACGGCCGTCCTCGCCACCTTCGCCCTCGGCACCGCCGCGGGCGACCTCACCGCCACCATCGGCTTCGGCTACCTCGGCTCCGTCGCCCTCTTCGCCGCCGCCATCTGCCTGCCCGCCCTGGCCCACCGCTTCGGCACCCTGAACGCGGTGACCGCCTTCTGGACCGCGTACGTCATCACCCGCCCCCTCGGAGCCTCCCTCGCCGACTGGATGGCACTCGGCCACACCCGCGGCGGCCTCGGCCTCGGTCTCTCGCCGGTCACCCTCGCCTGGACGGCCGCGATCATCGGATTCGTCGGCTACTTGGCCGTGTCACAACGCGACAAGGGCGCCCGCGCCGCAACATGAGATCACTGTTCACACTGCACACCATCACCGCCGGATACGACCGCCACACACACGTCGTCCGAGGCGCCTCCCTCGCCGGTGTCGCCATCCTCCTGCACCGCCCCGAGTCTGGAACCGTCCACCTTGACGGGACGCCCGCCCATCGTCGCGAACATGGCCACATTCAACGAGGCCCACGTGTATGGCCATCTCCAGATACGGGAACATCGGCATCGGTCAGCCGCGGCGAACGCCCCGCCGCCGCAGGGGCTTCGAACGGTCATCGACATGCGCGTACAGTGCCGTCAAGAGGGCGTAACGCGACGGTTCTCACCCAGGCCTGCGCCATGGACACTTTCCGCCAGTGAAGGAGAAGGCGCGTCATGGCCACGGCCAAAGCGTCCTCCGCGATCTCCGGGGCGAAACCGCGGTAGGCGATCAGCATGGCGACCACCCGGGGGTACCGGCGCTGGAAGAACGCCGTATATCCGTCGGACTCACTGTCCACTCCGATCGTCCTTCCGGCCCGGGCGGGCCTCACGTCCGCTCCTGAGCCCCACGGCGAGAACCACGACGATGATCATCAGGATCAGCACAGCCGAACCGAGCGTGACGGTAACCGACTTGGTGGTTACGTAGAAGGTGCCCAGGCCCCCGAGAACGGAGTTGATGAGCAGCACCAGGCCCGCAATCTCATTCCGTCCCAAACTGCCTTCTTCCGCCCCTGTAACGACTGGCCGGCCAGGCACCTCTTCCTCTTCAGCGGATCTGGCCACAGGTTCGGGAGTGGAATCAGGCAGCCCAGGAAGCCGCGCGCTGTTGTCTGTCATGCCTCTTTAGAGCCCGCGAATCCCACTCGCATGAAATGTGACACCGGTCACTGCCGGGAGTGGCCGGGTCGGGGCACCTCGCCCAGCTGCCGGTCTCGGTCCTCTCTCAGTCGTGTCCGCGCACCAGGACGACGGTGGAGAACTGCTCGCTCCCCTCCACACCGAGGACGTTGTGGGTGGGATCACCGTCGAAGAGCACATGCATGCGAACCCTTGCGTCGGCGAACAGGACGTCGGTCAGCGCGGTGAAGGCCGGGACGCCCTCGGGAGCGCCCGGACCGCGGACCGTCTCCAGCGGCCAACATCGGCTGTTCAGGAGTCGGCTGGCTGCTGGCGGAGCAGATCGGGGCGGACCTCAGCGAGGGCGAAGGCCCGCTTGAGGCCTTCCAGGAGCGCGGGCTCGATCCAGTAGACGCGTACCCGATCGTCGAGTTCGAGCAGCCGGATGTTGTTGTCCGGACCGATCCGGCGGCGCACCGCGCGAACGCTGGCATCACGGCCGCGATCGCCTCGTTTCCCTCGAGTTGAGGCCCTTCTGGGCGGGTCGCCGAGCCTTGTAGTCGAGATCTTCGTCTTCCCTCGCGTCCGGGAAACCCCCCAGGGAAGCAAGCTGCGGGTAGGTGACCTGTCGGACTCGGTGCGGGTGCCCGCGGTTGTTCACCCGTGTTCTGCCTCTGCACCTGACGTCTTCTCGCCAGGCAACGGCGTATCCGAGATCTGATCCGGGTGGTAGGTCCGCCGGTCCTTGACGCTCGGCTCGAGCGGCATACCCTCGCCGGAAGAGTCAGTGTCGATAGGTTGGGCCCCTCCGTTAGAATACACCACCCAGGCCACCACTGGGTCAGCGAACGAGGTTCCTGCGCCGGGGTCCTGCCACTCCGTCATCCAGCCCCCGCCCGGGACGGCACCCACGATCTGGTGGCGCTCACGGACTTCCTTGAAGCCCTCGATGCTCGGTGCTGATCGCAGTGCATTGCGCCACAGCACCAACGGTGCGCCTTCGTCGTCCCAGGCATGCACGGGGCGAGACTCATCAGGCAGGTGGCCGCGGTCGAAGATGGCTTCGGTGGGCACGGTCGCTGGAATCATGAGTCCCCCACGGGTAGTAGATGATTCGCCAGTCTCGGGGCCCGCGTCGCCAGCAGGCCCTAGCCAGCCAGATTCGGCTGGTTTCAGTCCCTGGTGCTGTTTGCAGAAACTGGCGGAGGATGTGGTGCGTCTGGCGAACCGGGTGTTCGCCAGCCCGGGCTGGACGGTGGCGGTTCAGTGGGTGTTAGGCCTACATCGGCCTTGGGGAACATCGTTACAGCGGTTATCGGTGAGAACGATCATGGTTGATTAGCACACCGCGCCAGGCGCTCGCCGGGGTTCCGTGAAAGGCCGCCGGTCCGGCCTGGGCATTGGCTACGGTCCGGCCGTGCCCGTGGAGTTTCTGAGTGACGAACAGGCCGTTATCTGGACTCTTTGAGCTCAACCATTGTGCTGAGCTGGGTGTTTGTGTCGCTGACAGTGTCAGTGACGTGAGGTCTCGGCGGTCGTGGGGATGCCTCGTCGGAGGTCGCGGAGTTGCCCGAGTGTGACCGCGAGTTCGTTGCGGAGCCGCTCGTTCTCCTCGTGGAGTCTCTGGTTGGCCCCTCGCAGCGTGCGCACGACGGCCTCGTGGGACTTGGTAGTGATGCGCTCTTTGTCAGGCAGGGCGGGGCGGCCCGAGGCGGGCTGTCCGCTGGCGAGATTCCGCAGTCTGGTCAGCAGATCCGTTTGGGCGTCGTCGTAGAGGAAGGTGCGGGAAACGCCGGCCCGGGAGGCGACCCCGGCGACGGTGACCGGGCCGCCGTCGCGCTCCAGGCTGTTCAGGACTGCTTGGACGCGTTCGATGCAGTCCAGGCGGCGTTGTTGAGCGGCTTCGGCCAGGTGGGCCGATTTGTCAGCCCGCATCGGCTGCCCTCTCGGTCTCGTGGTGGATGGCTTCGCGGTCGTCCGGTGGCGGGGACAGCTCGTCGTGTTCCTGGTCGGTGATGCTCGCGATGACATGCTCGACGGCGGTGGCCAGTCGCTCGTTGACGGCGGCGACGCGAGGGCGTTCTGCTGCCGTGGCGTTGATCTGCAGTTCGCGTGTGCGGGCAAGGGTGTCGCGGTGGATCGGCAGGAACTGCCGATCAGTTTGGAAGTCTTCGCAGAAGTAGCAGCCGTCGGCGGCGGTCTTGGGGCAGGGACGCGCGATATGCCGTCCGCACCAGCCGCCGGCCACCGCGTGGAGTCGGCGCCCGATCTTCTCGGCGAGCCACTCGACGCCGGACAGGTCGGCGTCGCGGCGGACCTTGACAGCCTCACCCTTGAGGTTGAAGCGGACCTCGTACTTCTCCTCGTACTCACGGCGAAGCGTGTCGTCCGCGATGCGTGAGTAGTGCTCCTGCATCTCCCACGAGGTGTGACCGAGGACTTCGCGGATGGTGCGTCCGGACACGCCCGCGTTCGCCATTCTGGTGCCCAGGGTGTGCCGGAACTGGTGCCAGTTGACGATGGCGGCGTCGCCGTTGGAGTCGATGAGCCGGACGCGCTTCAGCCAGGCATCAAAGCGAGTGTCGACCGTGCCGTAGGGCATCGGATATTTCCCGTCCGGGTTGCCGTTGACCTTGGGAAACAGCCAGTGGCAGCCGTCGCGGAAGCGTTCCCGGACGCGGCCGTGCTGCCCGCGGATAGCGTCCACGACCACGCCGGAGGCGGGGATGGCGCGGAAGCTCTTGTCCTTGCTCTTGTAGTGGACCAGGGCCCAGCGGCCCGACGGGGTCTTCTTCAGGCAGTCGGTCTTCAACGTGAGTACCTCGCCGATGCGGAGGCCCTCGTCGCGGCAGATCAGCACCAGCGTGCGGGTCTCGGGGTCGAGCAGGGCGAGGTTTTCCTCGGACTCGATCTGTTCCATCAGGTGCTCGTCGATGAAGTTGGCCTTCAGCCCGCGCTGGCGCGGGTACTCGTCCCGGTGGATCCGGGCATCGGGTGGCAGCATGGGCTGCCAGCCGTAGCGGCGCCATGTTTCGAGCATGGTGGAGATCACCGACAGCAGGCGGATGCGGCTGCCGGGGCTCACTGGCTGCCCGTAGTGAGGGCCCTTCTTCTCCACCGTCCTGCGGCCGACCCAGCCGATGTACGACTCCAGCAACTCACGGTCCAGGACTGCCGGGTCGTTCTGCTGGTCCGGGCGGCTTTCGGCGATGAACCGGGAGAAGACAACGACATCGTGGAGGTTGCGCGCGACCGAGCGCAGTTCCGTCCGTGCGAGCCGCAGCCGCATGTAGCGCTTGGTCCGCTCCCGTAGCCAGGGCTGGGTGATGCCGGTGAAGTCCAGTGGGGCGACCTTCTGCCGTTCTTCGATGCTGTAGCCGAGGCGTTCCGGACGCCACACGTCTCTGTCCCACTCCTCAGCAGGACCGTCAAGGTCACCAAGGGCTTCCAGCAAGTCAGTGAAGAGCTGCGGAACGGTGGTGTGGTTGAGCGACAACTGGCGCCAGTAGCAGGCAGGTTGGTCGCGCACCGAAGTGACGCCCTCGGCGATGACGGTGTTCACCGCGCGGACCCACGAACTGGGAACCACCTTCGACCGGCGCTGGTCGGTGCGGACCTGGAGCAGGTACTGGAACTCCAACGCCACCAGCGGCGGAAGACCTGCAACGGAGAAGCTCGGGGCGGCACGGCGCTCCAGTTCTGCGCGCAACTCCGACAGGGGCGGCCGTCCGACCTTCGTCCAGCGGTAGTGGTGTCCGTCGCACAGACCATGACGGCTGATCTCGTAACCGCAGCCCGCGAAGCCGCACCGTCCGGCAGCCGGACGTGAGAGCACCGCCGCTGTAGCCGCGTACTGACGGACGCCGATGCTCTGGCCGCGCGAGTGCAGAGCGTTACAACCGGAAAGGTGCAGGTCACACAGGCGCGACAGGCCCCCGGAATAGGGGCACTCGGCGACCAGACACGAAGCCACCTCCAGGCTCAGCCCGGCCGGCCTGTTCGTCGGGTCCGCGATCCATGCCTCGCGTTCGGGGCGCCCGGCCTTGCGCCAGGCCACGTCATGATCGGCGCACAAGCCCCGGGAGGCGTTCTTCCTCAAGCACGTGGTGATCACGCACGGGGCCGGGGCCAGGAAGTGTCCAGCCGGAGGGACGAACTGCTCGCTCCGGAACTCTGGCCGCACCACTCCCAGAAGGGCGGTGGTTCGCGGGTCTCCGGGAAACGGGACTACGGCGGCCATGCGGCTGTCGGCGCTCACCGGGCGCCCCGGAAGCCGACACGGTCCAGCTCTTCGGCCAGGTCGTCAGCGTCCAGCTGGCCGTAGGTGTCTGCCGTGGTGTGGACCGAGCCATGCGTGAGCAACTCACTCGCGACCTCCAGCCGCACGCCCGCCCGCAAAAGCGCGGTCGCGTGAGTGTGCCGGAACAGATGCGGATGAAAGTCGACTCCTGCCCGCCGTCGCAGCCGCTTGACCAGGCTCATTGCCGCCCAGTACTTCATCGGTGCACCGACCGTCCCATTCCACAGGTTCACGAAGACGTAGTCGCAGTCCAGCTCGCCGTACTCGGCGAACAGGTAGTCGGTGTAGAGGTCGAGCAACGTCTGCCGGACCGGGACCTCCTTGGGATCCCGGCTCTTGCCGCGTGCCCGGTTGGCGTTGTTGTCCCGGGGCCGCAGCGTCAGGGTCCGCCGGTCTGTGTTGATGTCCTCGTGCCGCAGTCCCAGCGCCTGCCCGATCCGGCAGCCGGTCTCGAACATCAAGGCCATCAGCAGCCGGTCCCGCAACCGCTCACAGGCGTCCAAAATCTGCTGCACTTCGGCATCCGACAGAGTGGCGGGCCGCCGCTTGACCTGCTTCAGCCGGGTCGGCCGTCCGGTGACCTGGCGCTCGGCGATGCCGGCCAGGAAGCCGCCGTGGTCGCCGATCGAGGTTGCCCGGCGATGCAGCTGGGCGCCCATGCCGACGCCGCGGCGGGCGAGGAACTCGTAGAACATGTAGACGCTGTTCAGCGCGCGGTTCACCGTCGACGCCTCGCGGGCAGGCCCGTCATCGGTGTCCGCCAGCCGTAGCCGTCCGGGCTGGACCGGGCGCCGCAGCCACCCGGCGAACTGATCCACCTGTTCAGGGGACGCCGCCAACAAATTGACGCCCAGCAGCTGCAGGAAGTCCAGCCACGCCTTCAGGTCGAAGGCCCGGGCACGAAGCGTGTTCGGCGAGTGCTCCCGGTCGGTACAGAGAGCGAGGTAGTCGTCCACCGGCTCGACGACCCGCCCCTCATCGTCCACGACTGCGTACGTCTCCTGCCGCACCCCGGACCCCACGACCCGTCGCACGTACATCCCGGCCCCTCCCCACCCAGTGGATCTCCTCGGATGGGGCACCGCTGCTGGAGCGGGCGGCGGAGCCCAAGCGCACAGGAACTGGAGCTGGTCGAGGAGCATGACGCGGACCTGGATGTGGCGGCGCTGTGGGCGGCCGTCGAGGAGGTCGCGCCCCGCTCGGCGGTGATGTCCGCGGCGGCCACGGTCGTCTCGCTGGTGCCCGAGGACGAGGACTCGGCCGGGGTCGCCATGCGGGCCGCGCTCGCCAACCGGTACAACACGGTGCGGCCGTTCCTCGCGCTGCTGGGCGAGTCGAAGGCGCTGTCCGCGGCCCCGGGCGGGGCGCGGGTCCTGGAGGGGGTGCGGCGGCTGCCGGCGCTGGCGCGGCGGAAGGTGAGCGTCAAGCCGCTGCTGCCGCGCGAGGTCGACGACAAGCTGGTGCCGCCCGCGTGGCGCAAGGCGGTGTACGCCAACCCCGACCTGCTGCAGGGCGCGGTCGACCGGGACGCGTACGTGGTGTGCGTGCTGGAGCAGCTGCACCGGGCCCTGAACAGCCGCAACGTGTTCGCCTCGCCCTCGCACCGCTGGTCCGACCCGCGCGCGCGGCTCCTGGACGGCAAGGAGTGGGACGCCGTACACGAGGACGTCCTGGCCGGGCTGAGCCTGGACATGCCCGTCGAGGAGCACCTGGCCGAACTCGTGCGGGGCCTGGATGCGGGGTGGAAGCTGCTGGCCGAACGCCTGGAGGAGGCCGGGGAGTCGGCGAAGGTCAGCATCGAGGTGATGGACAACGGCCGGGCGAAGCTGAACGTGGACAAGCTCGGCGCGCTCGGCGAGCCGAAGTCGCTGACCTGGCTGCGCAAGCGGGTCGAGAAGATGCTGCCGAAGGTCGACCTGCCGGACCTTTTGTTCGAGGTGCACTCCTGGACCGGCTTCCTCGACGCGTTCGTGCACCTGGGCGACGGCACCCCCCGCATGAAGGACCTCACCACGTCCGTGGTCGCGCTGCTCGTCTCGGAGGCGTGCAACATCGGCCTGACCCCGGTCGTCAACCCCGGCTACGAGGCGCTGACCCGCTCCCGGCTCGTCCAGGTCGACCAGTACTACCTGCGTGCCGACACCATCGCCGCGGCGAACGCCGCGCTGATCGAGGCCCAGTCCCAGGTGCCCATCGTGCAGTACTGGGGCCAGGGCCTGCTCACGTCCGTGGACGGGCTGCGGTTCGCCGTCCCCGTGCGCACCATCAACGCCGCCCCGTCGCCGAAGTACTTCGGCTTCAAGCGCGGCATCACCTGGCTCAACGCAGTGAATGACCAGGTCGCGGGCATCGGGCAGATGGTGGTGCCCGGCACCCCGCGCGACTCGCTGCACATCCTGGACGCGCTGTTGAACCTCGACGGTGGGGTGAAGCCGGAGATGGTCGCGACCGACAACGCCACGTACTCCGACATGGTGTTCGGCCTGTTCAAGATCCTCGGCTACAACTTCAGCCCGCGCTTCCGGGACCTGAACGACCAGCGGTTCTGGCGGGCGACCATGCCCGGCGTCGAGACGGGCTCGTACGGAGTGTTGGAGGACCTCGCCCGCAACCGCGTGAACCTGAGCAAGGTGATCACGCAGTGGCCGGACATGCTGAAGGTGGCCGGCTCCCTGGTCACCAACCAGGTGCGGGCGTACGCCCTGCTGCGGATGTTCGGCGGGGAGGGCCGCCCCAACCCGCTGGGGCAGGCGTTCGCCGAGTACGGGCGGATCGCCAAGACCGAGCATCTGCTGCGCGTGGTCGACCCGGTCGACGACACCTACCGGCGGCAGATGAACCGGCAGCTCACCGTGCAGGAATCCCGCCACAAGCTCGCCCGGGACGTGTGCCACGGCAAGCGCGGCACCATCCACCAGGCGTACCGCGACGGGATGGAGGACCAGCTCGGCGCGCTCGGCCTGGTCCTCAATGCCGTCGTGCTGTGGACCACGAAGTACATCGACGCCGCCGTCGCCCAGCTCCGCGCCGAGGGTCACGAGATCCGCGACGAGGACATCGCCCGGCTCTCCCCGCTCAAGCACCGCAACCTCAACGTGCTCGGCCGCTACAGCTTCACCGCCACCGTCCCGGCCGCCGGCGCCCTGCGCCCGCTGCGCGACCCGGAGGCGCCGGAACTCGACGACGACGAGGACGGCCAGGAGGAGTGAGCCCGCCGCCTTCGTCAAGGACGGCTCTGCGGCTGCGGCGTTTGTCCTCGTGTGCGCCCTGAGGCGGGCAGCGTTGCGGCTACCCGGGCGATCCGCGCTCCTGCCCGGCTTGCCACGCCTGCACGGCGGCCGCCAGCTGCTCCTGCAGTTCGGCCGGCATCGGCGTTCCGGTCGCGGCCGCCGTCACAGTCTCGGCAACCTCTCGCAGTTTGATGTTGGTGTGCTGGGAGACGGTCACCAGGGTCTCCCACGCCTCCTCCGGCTGGCAGGCGAAGGAGGCCATCAGTACGCCGCGGGCCATGTCGATGACCGGCCGGCTCTCCATCGCGTGTTCTAGCTGTTCCTTCTCCCGCAGCAGTTTCACGGCCTCACCCGGTGCCAGGCCGTCCTCATCCGCCCTCGGCGCTGACCGGCCGCCGTCGCGCTGGACCGCGTTCGTCGCTGCGGCGCGGGCGCGCCGAACCCGGCGCTCGGTAGGTCGCATGCCGAGCGCCTGCCCCATACGCGCACCGACACACCCGCACGGGGCCAAGGGGGAGATGAGGGCAGCGCAGACGCTCGCGTATGCCAGCTGGATCAATGTCCTGATTGCGCGGGTGTGCGGGGGTACTCGGGCGCCATGAAGCTGCATCTTCCGCATCGGAAAGAACACCACGGCAGCGACGAGGCCCCCGAACGCGAAGTCCCTCCGCCCGAGAAGGTGGGCCCGGGGCCCGCGGTGGAGCGCCGCGCGCCGGACGCGCCGACGCAGCTACCGAAGACGGCGTGGGGGGCGGTGCTGAAAGGTGCCCTGCGGGAGTTCAAGGACGACGAGCTGACCGACCGGGCCGCGGCGCTGACCTACTACGGGATCCTGTCGCTCTTCCCGGCCCTGCTGGTGCTGGTGTCGATACTCGGCCTGGGCGGCAAGTCGGCCACGGACACGGTGCTCAACAATCTCCAGCAGTTCACTCCCGGCTCCGCCCGGGACATCATCACAGGGGCCGTGCAACAGCTGCAGAACAACGCCGGCCTCGGCTCGATCATGGCCATTGTCGGCATCGTCCTGGCGGTGTGGTCGGCCTCCGGATACGTCGCCGCGTTCATCCGCGCGGCCAACGCCGTCTACGACATGCCGGAGGGCCGCCCGGTGTGGAAGGTTCTGCCGGTGCGGGTAGGGGTGACGGTGGTGCTGATGGTGATGGCCGTGGCCAGCGCGCTGATCGTGGTGTTCACCGGCGCTCTGGCCCGCCAGGCCGGCAAGACGCTGGGGATCGGGGACACCGCGCTGACGGTGTGGTCGATCGCCAAGTGGCCCGTCCTGGTGGTGCTGGTCACGATCATGATCGCGATTTTGTACTGGGCCACGCCGAACGCCCGGGTGAAGGGCTTTCGGTGGATCACACCGGGCAGCTTCCTCGCCCTGCTGATCTGGGTGATTGCCTCCGCCGCCTTCGCGTTCTACGTCGCCAACTTCGCCTCCTACAACAAGACCTACGGCACCATGGCCGGCGTCATCGTCTTCCTGCTGTGGCTGTGGATCAGCAACCTGGCGATCCTGCTGGGCCTGGAGTTCGACGCGGAGACCGTGCGGCAGCGGGCGATCGCTGGCGGCCTGCCGCCGGAGAAGGAGCCCTACACGCAGCCGCGCGACACCCGCAAGTGGGACGAGGAGGACCTGCGCCGGCTGGATGAACCATGACCGTTGTGTGGCGATCCTGACGGCCGGGCCCGCTTACCTCGGCCTGTTTGGGGATATCCGCAGTTCATGAGGTTGCTGACGGGCCTGCATGAGGCCGATCGGGTGCTGACACAGCGGGCGGCATCCCGGATCCCGCCGGGCGCGGCCCGGGTGCTGTCGGCGGTGGAGGAGTCCGCGGAGAGCACGAAGCTGTGGTGCGCTGCGGCCGGCGCGATGGTCTGGCTGGGCGGGTGGCGGGGCCGCAAGGCGGCGGCCGCGGGACTGGGGGCCCTGGTGGTGGCGCAACTGGCGTCCAACGGCCTGTGCAAGCAGCTGGCCGACCGGCCCAGGCCGCCGGCCGAATGGATCCCGCACGACGAGGTCGAAGACCGCCCCGACTCCTCCTCGTTCCCCTCCGGGCACGCCGCGGCCGCCATCGCCTTCACCACCGCCGTCGCCCCCGCCTGGCCGGCCGCCGGCGCACTGTGCGCGGTGCCGGCCGCCATGGTGGCCGTCGAGCGGGTGCAGTCCGGCGCCCACTATCCCAGCGACGTCGCCGCCGGCGCCGCCATCGGCCTGGCCAGCGCCTGGCTCACCCGCCATGCCCCGGCGCTGTTCCTGCGCCACTGGCTGTAGACCGAGAACCGAGCCGTCCGACGCGAGAAGCGGGTGTGCGGAGCTGCCCGACGGCCAGGTAGGCCAGGGAGCGCATCGGCAGCGAAGGGCGCCGCGGGCGACGACCGGACCGTGCCAGGGCGTCTCCTCGCGGGCGCGGGTCGGCCCGCTGGAACCTGCTCAGCGGGCCGACGCTGTGTGCCCCGCAAGCCCCACACCACCGGACACACCCGGGACAAGCCGGCCGGAGCCGCCGCCGCGGCCTTCCGGGAGGCCGTCGTGCGAGTAACCCGTATCCCAGGGCGTAACCCGGCCCTGCCGTGGTGCGGGGCTGCCGGGCAGGCGCTGACAGTCGATTCCCGCCCCGGCTGCGTTACCTGAACTGGGGCGTTCGGGGTACTCGCGCGCTAAAGCGAGGGCCGGACTGCCCGGCCCGCCGGAACGACAGCGGGAGGTGACCGTCGTGACGGGCACGCAGCCGTACGCGTCCGGGCCCGATCCCCGCGCGCACCACTCCGGCCAGGAGCCGGTGAGCGAGCTGGTGCAGCGGGCCTCGCAGCAGCTGACGGAGCTGGTGCGCGGGGAAATGCACCTGGCGCAGGCGGAGATGAAGGAGAAGGGCAAACGCTACGGCAAGGGCGGCGGGCTCTTCGGCGGCGCCGGAGTGGTCGGCTTCCTGATGCTGCAGGCCATGGTGGCCACCGCCATCGCGGCGCTGGCCGTGCCGCTGCCCGTGTGGGCCGCGGCGCTGATCGTGACCGCCGCGCTGGGGCTGGTTGCCGCGGTGATGGCCCTTGGCGGGAAGAAGCAGGTCAGCCAGGCCGCGCCGCCCGCCCCTGAGCAGACGATCGAGAACGTGAAGGCCGACGTGGCCGAGATCAAGGAGAGCGCACAGCGATGACCCAGCCACCCCACGACGAGCCCACCGCCGCCAGCCCGGAAGAGCTGCGCGAAAAGGTCGAGCAGACCCGCGCCGAGCTCGGCGAGACCGTCGAGGCACTCGCCGCCAAGACCGACGTCAAAACCCGCGCCCAGCAAAAGGCCACCGCGGTCAAGGACCAGGCCACGGCCAAGGCCGGCGAACTGAAGACCAAGGCCACCGACCTGGCCCACCAGACGCAGGACAAGCTGCCCGACCCGGTCAAGGACAAGGCCGCCCACACCGCCGAACAAGCCCGCGCCAAGGCGGCCCAGGCCGGACAGCTGTGGCACGACAAGGCCCCCGAACCCGTACAGCACACCACCGCACAGGGCGCCCGGGTGGCGCGGGAGCACCGCGCCCTGCTACTCGCGGCCGCCGGCGCGGCGGTGCTGGTGTGGTTGGCCTGCTGCCGCAAGGAGTGACCGAGATGAAGGCATCGAAGATCGCCTACAAGCCGGTCGGCCTGGCACTCGGCGCCGTCAGCGGCATAGTCGCCGGCGCCCTGTTCAAACAGTCGTGGAAGATGCTCGGCCACGACGAGGACGCCCCCGACGCCACCGACGAGGAACGCACCTGGAGCGAAGTGGTCCTGGCCGCCACCCTGCAAGGCGCGATCTTCGCCGCGGTCAAGGCCGCCGTCGACCGCGCCGGCGCCACCGCCACCCGCCGCATGACCGGCACCTGGCCCGGCTGAACCAGTCCGCACGGGGTGTGGAGCCACGAGGGGCGTCACGTCCGGCGACGTGCGGCGGGATCGCGTTCGGCGACATGACGGGCGACGGCGTCGACGCCGGGACGCGCGTACCGCTCCAGGGAGCGGACGGAAGCGTGGCGGAGCGGCCAGCAGCATCGGGGTGGAGGTGCCGTCTTCGGCGTCGTGTGTGAGTGCGCTGTGGCGTAGGCGGTGGAGTGTCCAGCCGTCCAGGTCCTCGATGTCCTCGGGTGAGGCGAGCGGGTTGGCCAGCAGCCGGGTGTTCTCCTCGAAGATCTCTTCGGCCCGGCGGTAGGAGAGCCGGGCGCGGCCGGTCTCCGGGCACACGTCGAGCGTCGGCGTCCCTGCCGGGGCCTTGCGGTCGGTGAGGAACAGCGGGCCGCGGGTACGGCGTGCAATGAGGCGGGGCAGGAGCTGGGCGGTGCCGGACTGCCAGTGAATCGACTCCGTGGCCCCGCCCTTGGCGGTGATCTTCCCGCGTTTGTCCTGCGGGTACAGGTCTTCCACGTTCAGGCACAGCACCTCGTCGGCGCGGGCCGCGGATTCGTAGAGCATTTTCCAGAACGTCGTCTCGCGCAGGGCGACGTCCAGCCGCCACAGGGCGGCGATCTGGTTCTCGGCCAGGGCCTTGGTGCGGTCGGGCGGTGCCGGCCGCCGCTCGATGCCGATCGTCGGGTCGCCGTCGATCCAGCCCTGGCGCTGCCACCAGCCGATCGCCTTGCGGGCGATGGACAGTTCGCGGTTGACGGTGCCGGCGTCCATCTCGTCGGCCCGCGCCGCCGCCAGTTCGGCCAGGACTTCCGGCAGTGCCGGGTCGTCGATCGCGGTGACGGGGAAGACGGGCGGTTTCGCGCCGCGTCGGGCGGGTCCGGTCGGCGCGGGTTCGCCGGTGAGCATCCACCCCCACGTTGTCAGTGAGATCCGGTAGATCCGCGCGGAGGATTTCGCGATGCCCGCGCCGGTGAGGTAGCGCTCGACCGCCGCGGTGTACGACGAGGGCGGGGCGGACAGGGGCACGACCCGGGCGCGCGGCAGGCGGAGCGCGCCCCCGCTTCCAATTTCGGTCACCGGTTCGATCGCCACGCTCGCCCCGCCCTTCCGGCCCTGCCGCAGTAAATGCGTACACCTCGCCTGCGGCGGCCGGAGAACCCGCCGCAGGTCGCGGTGATCACGGTAGGGGCTCCGCCGCAGTAAATCCGGCATTTACTGCGACAGCATTCTGGCGGGACATCAGGGCGCGCAAGTCCGACGAGCTGACCCCGAAGGCTCTCGCACGCGGACGCCGATCCATAGGCGCCTGCCGGGACGATATGGAGCCCAGAGCTTCACAGAGAGCTACTTGCCACTTCGTGGCAGCTCCGGGAGTAGAGGGCCGAGGCCGATACCGAAGCTGCCAGTCAGCCCCATGATCGTTCTCACCGATAACCGCTGTACCGATGTTCCCCAAGGCCGTACATGGTGGAAGGACGTTGACTGGGGGGTTCGGCAGTGGTGCTGGTGGTCGTGGGGATCGGCCGTCGTCGCTCTTGTGGCTGGCTTGTACGGCGATCGGCATTGCTGGGGCGGCCTCGCGAATGTAGCCCCAGAAGGCCGGACCGTTTTCTGCACGCCCGGACTGTTCGCGGATCTTCTCTTCGCGCTTCCCGGCCCGCCGTGAGGTGGTGATGGACCTGCGCACCCTCGCGGCCAACATCCGCGCCGACGCCGAAGGCCGCTGCGCCGGCGCGGAACCCGGATGGCAGGCCGGAGTCGAGTGGACGCTGCTGTGGATCGAGAACACCGCCAGTCAGCTGACCAAGAGCAGGTCGTAGCAGGTCGGTCGTGACCGGCAGGCCAGCAGTGCGCTGACCTGCCGTGGTCGGGGTGTTGGTCGGCGTGCCCACGCCGTGGTCGGGCCGGTGGTCGGGTGCGCACGCGCCACTCGGTTTGCGGACGGACAGGCCGGGTGAAAGGCATGGGGCTTGTGACGTGGACGCTGCCGCAACCGATGCTCGCCGCCCCTGTATCCGACCCGGCTCTGCTGCCCGGGTGGGCAGGAGAGCCGAAATTATGGACAGGGTTTACAGCTGTCCATTGTCCAACGGGCCAGGGCCTCTCCAGTCAGCGGGGAGTGACACCGGGGAGGCCCTGGCGAATCGGGAGGGGGCGTTACCCCCGGAGGGAACCGTCAGACTTGGATCGCGTGGTCCGGTTCCAGTAGTCCGCCCTCGTTGGACCGTCGGCCAGCAGGGTCATGGTGTGTTCGGACAGCTGATACGGCTCGTCCGAGAGGTTGACCACGCACAAGAAACCGGGGTCGCGGCGGAAGGCGAGGACACCGACGGGGGCGTCAACCCACGCGAGGGACACCGCGAAATACGAGAACCACCAGGTCCGGCTCCGGCCCGAACTGATGGTCCGGGGCCTCCAGTTTGGTCCGCCGCTGACACCGCAACCGCTTACATATGGGTGCCGCCGTCTATGCGGATCTCCGTGCCGGTGATGAACACGCCATCCACCGAGCCGAGCATGGCGACGACGCCCGCGACTGTCTCAGGCCCGGCGAAGCCCTGGCCGATGGCCGGGAGCAGCTTCATCATGACTTCGTAGTTCGCGTCGTCGGGCAGGCCCGGGCCGACGTTCTCCTTGCTGGTGCCACTCGCGTCGGTCATCCCGGAGGAGATCGAGCCCGGCGCGACGGCGGTGAAGCGGATGCCCTGCTTGCTGTACTCGCCGGCGAGCGCATGGGTCATGGACTGGATGCCGCCCTTGCTGGCGGCGTAGGCGGCCATGTAGGGGTGCGAGAAGCTCGCCGAGGTGGAGCTGAAGTTGACCACGGCCGGGTTCTCGCCCTGGAGCAGCGCCGGGATCGTCTCGCGGATCATCAGGAAGGTGCCGGTCAGGTTGACCGCGATGACGTGGTTGAACTGTTCCAGGCTGGTCTCGTGGGTGTGCGAGGAGCGCAGGATGCCGGCCGCGTTGACCAGCACGTCCAGGCCTCCACCGAGGGCCGCGAGGGCCGCCGCGACGGCCTCGCGGACGGAGGTCTCGTCGGCGATGTTCACCTGGACGGTGTGCAGACGGGCCTTGGTACCGGTGTCGGCGGCGAGCTTGCGGGTGGCGGTCAGGCCGGCCGTATCGACGTCGGCGGCGACGACGTGGCCGCCCTCAGCGAGTATGCGCAGGACGGTGGCCTGGCCGATCCCGGAGCCTGCTCCGGTGATCAGGACACGGCGGTCGTTGTAGCGGTTCATGGGAGTGCTCCTGTTTCTGGTGAGTGAGTCTGGTGGTCGGTCGGCCGATGAAGTTATGGCGTGGCCTTGGGTTGGATGCCCGCGCGGACGCGTTTGGCGTGCTGGCCGGTGGGCCGCGGCGTGGTGGAACGTCAGGAGCCGTGGATCCAGTAGCCGGCGATGTCGTCGGCAGGTTTGGTCAGGAAGGTGTGTCGGCAGTGCCGATGAGCCGGGTGCTTTCAGGCTGGGCGGAGTCGAAGGCGGGCCGGCCGGGCTCGCCCGTCACCAGGAACTGGCTCCAGGCGATGGTGAGTTCCTCGCGGACCGCTTGGTTGCCTGGGGTGGCGGTGTCCAGCGCTGTCGGTTTGGAGCCCAGGTAGATCAGCTCCACACCGTGGAAGGCGCTGCTGCCCGGACCGAACGGCTCGGCGGAGATCAGGTATGTGTGGATGCGACCGCCCGCCCTGGTCTGGGCCCGTGCCGGACTGGCCGACGGCACGCGGTAGAGCGCGTCGCTGAGGAAGCGGGTGCGCAGCTCCAGGAGTTCGTCCGTGGGCCCGCCGCGAGGGTGACCTTGTGTCGGCCCGCCGGCGCAGCCGCGACCTCATGATGCACCGCTGACCCGGCACTGACCTGCCGCCCCAAGGTGCTTGCCCATGCAGCCATCCAGCTCGCCTGCTCCTTCGGCGGTCACAGTTACGCGAGTCACGTCCCATGATCGTTCAGCGTGCGTCGAGGGTGAGGTGCGAGACGCCGTGCAGGTGCGACGTGGCGGTGACGTGGACGTTCCCGGTCCGCCCTGTGGACCGTAGGACGGCGAGGGCGCGACCGTGGTACGCGCGCTGAGTGGGATCGGCGAACGGGCGGGTGGGGTCAGGTCTGGCGCTGCCGTACCCCACGAGCTCGGCCGGGCCCTCGATCCTGAGCTCGATGTCGTCGTCCGCGAGCATCTCCACCGTGCCGGCGCCGTCGACGATCTCGACCTCGACGAACGCGAGGTCGTCGCCGTCGGCCCGCAGGCGAGCCCTGTCTGCGGTCAGACGGACCTCGAGGTCGTCCCCCGCCGAGCGGAGCACCGTCCGGGACACCTCGCGCCCTCCTCGGTAGCCGACCGCGACGAGCTCGCCGGCGGCGTACGTGGCGGTGAACCGAGCGGTGTAGCGACGTCGTCTCCCGGCCCTGCGACGGCCGGCGGAACGCCCGTTGACGAACAGCTCCACCTCGTCGTCCGCGGAGTAGACCTCGATCTCGGCCTTTCGGCCCGCGCAACCGCGCCAGGCCCAGCTCTCGACAGCGTCGGTGCTGCGCCACGCGACCCGCGCGACCGGCTGTCCCGCCCGGTCGAGGGGCCGCACACCGATCGCCGGCCCGGGGTGCGTTCCCCATGCCACCTGCCCGAGGCGCAGCGAGAAGTCCGGCTGCCCGGTCAGGTCGATGACCCCGGGCCCGGCGATGAGGTAGGGATACGGCTTGACCAGCCCGGTCCTGCGGCCGGGCGCCCACACCCCGACCCCCGACTCCCCGAGGTATTCCCAACCGACCCAGATGAAGTCGCCGATGACGGACGGGTACGCCGTGACGAGGTCCCACGCGCGGGCGATGTCTCCGGGCAGGGTCTCGCTGCCGACGATCACGCGGTCGGGGTAGGCCTTCACGTCGTGCTTGTAGCGCGCCAGCCCGTAGTTGTAGCCGGCGATGTCCACCTCGGCGAACGCGTCGCGTGTCGCACGATCGGCGATGGGGAGTCGCGAGACGACGTCCATCATGCGCCCGATCTGATTGACCAGACGATTGGCTTCCGTGCTGCCGGGCCCCTGCTTGCTGGGTTGAGCCCCCTCCGGCGCGTCGGAAGCACCCGCGTACGGGGACCTGTTCATCGACGACAGGACATTGAGGAAGATGTTGAGGGCCACCGTGACCGGGCGGTCCGGGTCTGCCGCCCTGACGTACGCGGTGATCTCACGGGTGAGCGCGACGCCGTCGGGGTGCGCGGTCTCGGGGATCTCGTTGCCGATCGAGTAGATGACGACGGAGGGCCGGTTCCGGTCCTTCTCGATCAGGCGGTCGGCATCCTCGCGCCAGGTGTCCAGGAACCGGTGCGCGAAGTCGTGCGTGGACTTGGACTGGATCCAGTAGTCGGCAAGTTCGTCCATCACGTACATGCCCAGCTCGTCGCACGCGTCGAGCAGGTGACGTGACATCGGATGGTGCGCCGACCGGACCGCGTTGAATCCGTTCTCCTTGAGGATCCGGATGCGCCGGAACTCCGCGGCCCGGTGGGTGGCGGCGCCCAGGATGCCGTTGTCGTGGTGGATGCACGCGCCGCGCAGGTTGACCTGCTGCTTGTTGATCCGCAGGCCGTGGCGGGCGTCGACGTGCACGGTGCGCAGCCCCACGAGCTCGCGACGGGTGTCGACGACGGCACCGTCGTGTTCAACCGTCGTGACGAGCTGGTAGCGGAACGGGTCCTCGGCGGACCACAGGCGGACCGCGGGCACATGCAGGTGCGCGACCCCGTCGTCGGCCGCCACGGCCTGAGCCACAGCCCCTGCCTCGGAGTGCAATACGACGCGGACGTGCACGGGCCTGTCGCTGTCGTTCACGACCGCGGTCCGGACCTCGACGACCGCGTCAACACCATGGAGCGTCGTCCGCACGCCGACACCGTCATCCTCCAGGCGCACACGACTGCGAATCCGCAGGGACACCGACCGGAACAGGCCGGAGCCGGGGTACCACCGGCCTGCGGGCTGTGCGGCGTTGTCGACGTCGACAGCGATCTCGTTCTCGTCGTCCCAGTTCAGAACGTCGTCGATACGGAAGCCGAACTCGGTGTACCCGCTGCGCACGATCCCGACCCGGTGGCCGTTCACGGTCACGACCGACTCGCCCTGGATGCCGTCGAACCGGAGCTGGACGTCTCGACCGCGGTACGCGGGGTCGGCGTACCAGCGCGTGCGATAGACGTACCGACCCCCCGGGAACCATCCGGTGTCGGACCTGCCGGAGGCGTCGGACGACCGGGGCTCGGTGATCATCGCGTCGTGCGGGAGGCGTACGGCGGCCTCCTCGGCACTGCCCTGGCGACGCACGGTCCAGTCACGAAGGTCGACGCGGTCTGCGTCGAGCTGCACGTCGGTCCCGGTCACGCGGTCACCTCCAGGGTGGTCGTGACCTCGGCGGCGGAGCTGCCCCCGACCCAGAGGTCGAGGACGGTGGCGTCGAGCTGGTACGTGCGGGTCGCGGCGCTCCAGTAACGGAGCTGGTCGGGGCCGAGCTCGAAGCTCACCGTGGTGGTGGTGCCCGCGGGGACCAGGACTCGCTCGAAGCCCTTGAGCTCCCGCACGGGCCGCGACGACGCCCCGTAGCGCTGGTGGACGTACAGCTGCACGACCTCGTCGGCGTCGCGCTCGGACGTGTTGGTGACGTCGACCGACACGGTTGCGGTGTCCCGGCGGGCCATGGACGTCCGGTCGATCCGGAGGTTCGTGTACGCGAACGTGGCGTAGGACAGGCCGTGGCCGAACGGATACAGGGGCGCCCCGTTGTCCTGGAAGTACCGGGCGTGCTGCTCCTGCGGCGCGAAGGTCCGGTAGTGGGAATACACGAGCGGCACTTGTCCGACGTGGCGGGGCCACGTGAAGGGCAACCGGCCGGCGGGCGAGACGTCACCCACCAGCATGGAGGCGACCGCTTCGCCCCCACGTGTCCCCGGGTACCACGCCTGCACGATGGCGGGGACGTGTTCGTCCGCCCACCGCAGGTCCAGCGGACGGCCCGACAGCACGACCAGGACCACGGGGGTGCCGGTCTCGGTGACGCGCTGCAGCTGTTCGAGTTGACGGCCGGGGAGGTCGAGCGTGGAGGTCGACGCCTTTTCGCCGATCTGGTTCTGCGGCTGCCCGACGACCACGATCGCGACGTCGGCGTCCCGGGCGGCGGCGACGGCTCGCTCGATTTTGGCGTCCTCGTCCAGGTCGGCCGGGGTCGGGACGACGGTCGGGTCCAATACGTCGAACGGCGACGGGTGCAGCCGCTCGGGGGCACCGGTCCCGGCCGTGTACTCGACCCGGATGCCGTCCCCGAGCCTGGCGCGCAGCCCGTCGAGGATCGTGACCGTCTCGGAGGTGTCGTGGTCGAGCACCCATGGTCCGAGCGTGTCGCGCCGGGAGTCGGCGAGCCGGCCGATGACGGCGACGCTGGTGAGCTGCTCGGGCCGTAGTGGCAGCGTGGCCGCGTCGTTCTTGAGGAGGACGAGGGTGCGTTCGGCCGCGTCCCGGGCGGCAGCACGGTGCGCCGCGGCGTTCAGGACCGCGGGTGCCGCGTCCTCGTCGGTGTAGGGGTTCTCGAACAGGCCGAGCCGGAACTTCGCCGCGAGCACCCGTGACACGGCGGTGTCGAGCGTTTCCTGGGTGACCAGCCCGTCGCGTACCGCCTGCGGGAGGTGGTCGAACGCCGGGGTGAAGGTGCACATCTCCATGTCGAGGCCCGCGTTCAGCGCCCGTACGGCGGCGTCCTGCTGGTCCTTCGCGAAGTGCTGTGTCTCCAGCGACTGGACGGCGTTGGCGTCCGAGACGACCCAGCCGTCGAAGTGCAGTTCGTCGCGCAGCAGGTCGCGCAGCAGCCACCGGTTCGCGGAGGCCGGCACGCCGTTGAGGTCCATGTAGGCGCTCATGACGTTGGCGGCGCCCGCTTCGATCGCGGCTCGGAAGGGCGGCAGGTAGACGTTGCGCAACTCGGCGTCGGAGATGTCGGCGTCGTCGTAGTCGCGTCCGCCGCGAGCGGCGCCGTACCCCAGGAAGTGCTTCGCGCCGGCAAGGACGGTCTCGGCCCCGAGGTCGCCCTGGAACCCGCGGACCTGCGCCGCGGCCATGGCCGCGGCGAGCACCGGGTCCTCCCCGGCCCCCTCGATGATGCGGCCCCAGCGAGGGTCGCGGGCGATGTCGATCATGGGTGCGAACGTCCAGCGGATCCCCGCTGCGCGGGCCTCGCGGGCCGCGACGACCTGCGCGGCCTCGGCGGCGTCCGGGTTCCAGCTCGCGGCCATCGCGATCGGCACGGGAAAGATCGTGCGCAACCCGTGGATCACGTCGTTGCCGAACAGCAGCGGGATGCCCAGCCGGGTGTCCTCGACGGCGCGGCGCTGCAGTCGGTTGCCCAGGGCGGGGTCCTTGACGAACAACAGCGACCCGGCGCCGCCGCACGAGACCGCGGCTTCGACGTCGTCGGGCTGCTGCACGAAGGCGCGATGCTCGGGCGGCAGGGACTCGATGTCGAAGTCGTCCGGGATCGGCTCACCGCTGCCCATGTAGAAGAACTGGGTGAGCTGACCGGCCTTCTCCTCCAGGGTCATGCGGGCCAGCAGATCGCTCACCCGGTCCTCGACCGGCAAGCCGGCGTCGCGGTAGCACGCCTCACTCTCCGTCTTCCGGGGGCCGGCGTCGTTCGGGATCGTGTCGGGGGCGGTTGTCATCGGGAGCTCTCCTTCGTTGCTCTACGCGCGACGGCCGCCAGGAGCGGCCGCCGGCTCTGGACCCGGGCGCGGTAGCCGAATCCGTTCAGGTGAAGATCGTCGTGGGGGTAGGTACTGGGCGGCGCAGGCCACCGCGGTGGTCGGCGAGGACCGGCCACAGGTCGACGTACCGGGTGTCGGCGTGGGGGAACTTCAGGAGTCATGGATCCAGTAGCCGGCGATGTCGTCGGCGGGTTCGGTCACGAAGGTGACGGCGCCGCCGATGAGCCGGGTGCTCTCAGGCCGGGTGGAGTCGAAGGCGGGCCAGCCGAGCTCGTCCGTCGCCAGGAACCGGCTCCAGGCGGTGGCGAGTTCCTCGCGGATCGTTTGATTGCCCGGGGTGTCGATGTCCAGTGCTGTCAGTTTGTCTCCCAGGTAGATCAGCTCCACACCGTGGAAGGCGCTGCTGCCCGGACCGAACGGCTCGCCGGAGATCAGGTACGTGTGGACGCGACCGCCCGCCGCGGTCTGGGCCCGTGCCAGACGGGCCGACGGCACGCGGTAGATCGCGTCGCTGAGGAAGCGGGTGCGCAGCTCCAGGAGATCGTCCGTGGGCCCACCGAGCTGGTTCGCGGCCGGTAGACCGCGCGCACGGTAGGCGTCCAGCAGTCCGTAGGGGTCGTCGAGTTCTGCCCGGCGCATTTCGCCTATGAGGGCGGCCTCGTCGGTGGGGCGGAACGAGTCGGCGCCGAAGCAGGCGTGCATGCGCACCTCGTCGTCGTTGGCGCCGATGAGCAGCGGAATGTTCTTCGCCACCCCTGCCAGGACCGCCTGGTGAGGGTGGTCCGGAAGTACCTGACCGTCGTGGACGATGCCCCAGCCGTGTCCGTCCGGGAGGTGGCGCAGGCCGATGTCCGAGGGGATGACGGCGCGCTGCGCGTCGAGGATCTGATCGAGTGGGACGTGGGCCAGGCTTTCGAAGTCCCTGACGCCGACGGCGGCAAGTAGATCCTGGGTCACTGCGGATGCGGCCTCGCGGCGGTAGACGCGACCGGTGCTGCCGCTGTGCAGGATCGCCTTGTGGAAGGTGCCTGCGGCGGCAGGAAGGCTGAGCAGGGCGCCGATGCTGAATGCCCCGGCCGAGTTCCCGGCAACCGTGAGGTTGTCGGGATCACCGCCGAAGGCGGCGACATTGTCCCGGACCCAGCGGAGTCCGGCCGCTTGGTCCTGGAGCCCGAGGTTGGCACTGTCGGCGAACCCCTCGCTGCCCGGCCCTGTAGGAAACAGCCATCCCAGCGCCCCTACGCGGTAGTTGACGGCCACGACCACGGCGCCGGTCAGCCGGGACAGCGCAGCGCCGTCGAAGGCCGGGGGTGACGCGGAGCCGGTCTCGAAGCCGCCGCCGTAGATCCAGACGAGTACGGGGCGTCGGCCGGTCAGCTCGGGGGTCCACAGGTTCAGGTAGAGGCAGTCCTCGGCTGATGGGCCTGTTTGCGCGCCGAGCGCCATGGCGATGGCGAGTGCACGCGGCTCCAGGGCGGCGAGGCTTCCTTGAGTGGAGGGATCCATCATGGGATTTCGCTGTGCCGGGGCCGCGGGGAAGGCGACACTGTCGCGGACACCGGTCCAGGCCGCGACGGGCACGGGCGGACGCAGTCTCAGTCGCCCGATGGGCGGAGCGGCGAAGGGGATACCGGCGAAAATTCCGCCTGCATCGCCCCAGCGGGTTCCTCGCACTGACCCGTGGTTCGTGCGGACCGTCGGGAACCGAGCGGATTCACTCATGTATCACACCTCCGCCCTGTTCCTGGGAGGTCCCCATCAGGGCGAGGATCGCCGGGTCGTCCGTCAGGGCTGAACCGTCCACGAAGCGGCCTGCGTCCACGCGGCGGATGAACTCAGCGGTGCGGTCGAGAGCTTCGAGCGCCTCGGGCAGCAGGGAGCCGAATACGGGCCAGGCGTGGTGCATGTGCGGCCAGAGTTCCAGCACTGTCTCCACGCCGCAGCCGGCGGCACGTGCGGCCAGGGCGACCGAGTCGTCACGCAGCACCTCGGAGCCTGAGGCCAGGATCATCAGCGGGGGCAGACCGGTGAGGTCGGCGAGTGCGGGGCAGGCTTGCGGATCCTCGGGGCTCTGTCCGGCGAGGTAGTCGGCGGCCATCTGCGTGCCGAGCCAGGGGGTGATCATGGCATCGGTGGCGGCGTTCGCGGCCCAGCTGCCCGATGCCAGGTCTTCCGCGCGCAGGTCGAACACGCCGGACCAGAGCACTCCGGCCACGGGTGCGCCGTCGCCTGCGTCACGGCGGCGCAGCAGGAGCGAGGCGGCAAGACCAGCTCCTGCCGACTCGCCGGCCACGACGATCCGGGCCGCCGGATAGGTGGCCCGAACGGCTTCGTAGGCGTGCTCGCAGTCGTCGAGCCCGGCTGGGAACGGGTGTTCAGGTGCGAGTCGGTACTCGGGCGCCACGATTCGGGTGTTCAGACGCAACGCCAGGAGGCCGGCCGCGGCCCGCGCCTGGGCCGCGGTGCCCGTGCGGAAGCCGCCGCCGTGGATGTGAAGGATGACCAGGTCCTCGCGCGGCTCCGGCAGGCTGAAAAGCAGCGCGCCCGTCAGGCCGGGGAACGCGTCCTCGACCACGCCGTCCGGTACCGGGATCGCCGCCGCAAAGCGGACGGCGTTCTCGCGCTCCTGGGCGAGCGTGGGGTGCGTGGCGGCCCGACCGGCTGTGACCAGTCCGGAAAGCCACTCGTGGGTCTTGCTGGGCATGGGTCCCCCAAGTCATCGGAGAGAGAGGAGACCAATGGGGCGGGAAGGGCATCCGCCCCACGGTCCGTCAGTTTGCGTCCGTTCCGGCGGCGTTGAAGGCGGCGTACTGCTCCTCGAGGTCGAGGAGGAACTTGGGGCCGCCAGGCACCATGGCGGCCGCGTCGCGGATCGTCGTCTCGCCGGACTCGGTGTCGGACTGATCGATGTACGCCGCGGCCTCGGGGAAGTAGCGGACCAGGGTGTCCGTGAAGATCTTCATGGCCCCCGGACGGTCCATCAGCTCACCGAGCGTGGTGTCCAGAGTGACCGGGCCGCTGGGCTGATCCGGTGCCGGCAGGTGGACGGTCCAGGTGTGATGACCGGCGGTGACGTCGAACGGCGCGCCTGCCGGGCCCGGCAGGTCGACCACCGCGGTGGCGTTGGGCGGGACGAGCGCGGTGATGTGCAGCTCCTCGCCGTCCAGACGCCAGGCGATCTCCGCGCGGCCGTACGGGGTGAGCAGTGCCGCCTGCGCGCGGTCCAGCCCGCCGCCGGGGCGCGGGGCCAGGCGCAGTTTCCGGTAGCCGGGTTCGGCGGGGGCCAGGCCGGCGACGGTGCGGTGCAGCCAGTCGGCGACGGCGCCGAGCGCGTAGTGGTTGAACGAGGTCATGCCGCTGGGGTTGACCTTGCCGTCGGGCAGTAGGCTGTCCCACCGCTCCCAGATGGTGGTCGCGCCCTGGGTGACGGGGTGGAGCCAGGACGGCTGCTCGGTCTGCAGCAGCAGTCGGTAGGCCGCGTCGAGGTGGCCGGTCTCGGCGAGGGCGTCGCAGATCAGCGGCGTGCCGACGAAGCCGGTGCTGATCTTGTAGCCGCCGCCGCGGACCAGGTCGGCCAGCCGCTTGCCGGCGTGCGCCCGCTGCGCCTGGCCGGGCAGCAGTGCGAACTGGAGCGCCAGCGCATAGGCGGTCGGGGCGTCCGCCATCATCCGGCCCGCGCCGGTGACGTACTCGGAGGCGAAAGCCCGGCGGACCTCGGCGGCGAGAGCGCCATAGCGGACGGCGTCTGCCTCACGGCCGAGCAGCTGCGCCGCCTGGGCGACGATCTCGGCAGAGCGGGCGAAGTAGGCGGTGGCGACGATCTCGCCGGGGGTACGCGCCTGATCCGGGCGCCCTGCCGGGGCGTTCGGGTCCAGCCAGTCGCCGAACTGGAAGCCGCTGTCCCACAGGCGTGACTCCCCGGCCAGCGAGGCGACGTGGTCGACCCAGCCGCGCATGCTCTCGAACTGGGCCGCGAGCACGCCGAGGTCGCCGTAGGCGTGGTGGAGCACCCAGGGCACGATCGTGGCGGCGTCGCCCCACGCGGCGGTCGGGGTGTCGGCGCCGTCGACGCACTTGGGTACGACGAAGGGGACCCCGCCGTTCTTCCCCTGGTCGGCGGCGAGGTCGGCGAGCCAGGAGGTGAGGAAGCCGGCGCTGTCGTACAGGTAGGCGGCGGTGGGGGCGAAGACCTGGATGTCGCCGGTCCAGCCCAGGCGCTCGTCGCGCTGCGGGCAGTCCGTCGGGACGTCGAGGAAGTTGCCGCGCATGCCCCAGACCACGTTCTGGTGCAGCCGGTTGAGCAGCTCGTCGGAGCTTTCGAAGGTGCCGGTGCGCTCCAGATCGGAGTGGATCACTACGGCACGCAGGTCATCGGGGTTCAGTTCGCCGGGCCAGCCGGTGACCTCGGCGTAGCGGAAGCCGTGGAAGGTGAACCGCGGTTCGAAGGTCTCCGGACCGCCGCCGCGCAGGATGTAGCGGTCGGTGGCCTGCGCACTGCGCAGTGGTGCGGTGGCGAGTTCGCCGTCCTCCAGCACCTCGGCGTGGCGCAGCACGACCTCCTGCCCGGCCTCACCGGTCACCGTCAGACGCAGACGGCCCACGAGGTTCTGGCCGAAGTCGACGATCGTTTTGCCGGAAGGCGAGATCGTGACGGCGGTCGGTGCCAGCTCCTCGATCCGGCGCACGGGCGGGCCCACGGGGGCGACGAGCGTCGCGGGGTCGCGTTCCTCGGCGCGCACGCCCCGCCAGTCGGCGGGCTCGACGCGGGCGTCGTGGGTCTCGCCGTCGTAGAGGCTGCTGCGGCGGATCGGGCCCTGGGCTGCCTGCCAGCGGCCGTCCGTGTCGGTGGTCACGGTGTCGGTGCTGCCGTCGGTGTAGCGGATCTCCAGCTGAGCCAGCCAGGCCAGCCGGTCGCCGTAGACGGCGCGCTTGTCGCCGGTGAAGCCGAGGCGGCCGCGGTACCAGCCGTCCGCGAGGAGAGCGGTCAGGTTGTTCTCGCCGACCCGCAGGAGGGCTGTCACGTCGTAGGTCTGGTAGCGCAGGCGCTTGCCGTACGTGGTCCAGCCGGGGGCGAGGACGTGGTCGCCGAGGGGCGAGCCGTTGAGCTCCGACTCGTAGACGCCGTGCGCGGTCGCGTAGAGGCGGGCGGCCGCGACGCCGGGGCGGATCGTGAAGCCGCAGCGCAGGTGGGTGGCCGGCTGGTCCTGCTGCGCGTCCTCGTCCCAGTCGGCACTCACGAAACGGGCCTGCCAGTCGTCGGGGCGCAGCAGCCCGGTCTCGGCGAAGGCCGGTTCGCTCCAGCGCGACCACACTCCGTCCGTGCCCCGCACACGCACCCGCACGCCCACGCGCTCCCGCGAACCGAGGGCGTCGAAAGGCCAAGCGACCAGGACCGACTCGTCGCCTTCGGCCTCGGCCGTGGCGACCACGTCGCCCTCCGCGGCCAGTCGCTGGATCTCATAGGCCGCCTGCCGCCATCCGGGAAGCTCGGTCCGGGTGGTCCACGACAGGCGGGGGCGGGCTTCGCCGATGCCGAGCGGCTCGCGGTGGTGCTCGAACCGCAGGCGCGCGACCGCAGGGATGGGGAGAAGGGCTTCAGGCACGGCGTCTGTTCCTCGCTGTCGGGGCTGTGCACGGACGTCGTCATACGCCTGTCGCGGCGATCACGACGACGACAGAGGAATGGAACGATTCAATTCCCAGCGGCGACCGGCATGCCCCGGATGAGATTCCTCGGTGGCGACCCTAGCGCCGAATCCCAAACAGAGCTAGGTTTCTGCTCCGTTAACCCAGCGCAACGCGCCATGACCGTCCTAGATCCCGCCCCCTCCGGGATTCCGGGGTGGGGCGTCGGCCGACTGAATGGGTTCAACGCCCTACTGTTGCTCCGTCGACCGGAGCCCATCCATCGAGAGGGCACACCGCCGTGACATCCTCACTCACCCCCACCGCGCCTGCGGCCGAGGCCGAAGCCACCAACCCCGTCCGGGGCGCGCGGTTCGCGCTCATCGCGCTCGCACTGCTGTGGCCCACCCAACTGCTCACCCTCGTCGGCATGCTGACGGGCAACGCGCAGGCGTCCGTGGCCGTCCACTTCCAGACCACTCACATCGCCTGGTTCATCCTGTCCACGGCGCTGGTCTCCACCCTGCTGACACCGTTCGTGATCAAGGCCGCCGACCTCTACGGCAAGCGCCAGGTGATGATCGCCATCACCCTGACCGGTCTGGTCGGCGACATCATCGCCGCCTCCGCGGGCAACTACTCCACGATGCTGATCGGCCGCAGCATCGCCGGCTTCTACGGGCCGATCGGCGCCCTCACCTACGCCACCGTCCGCGAGGTCCTCCCGCCGAAGCAAGCCGCCACGGCCAGCAGCATCGTCGGCAGTGGTGTCGCCTTCGTCGCCATCGGCGGCCCGTTCCTGACCGGCTGGGTCCTGGACGACTACGGTTTCCGCGGGGTCCTGTGGTCCATCGTCGCGGCCACCGCCATCGGCCTGCTGCTGATCCTGTTCGGTGTGCCGAAGACCCACTACCGGGACCCCTCCGCCCGGATGGACTGGATCGGCGGCCTGCTGCTCGGCGGCGGACTGACCGCGCTCACCTACGGCATCGGCCAGGGGACGGACTGGGGCTGGACCTCCGCCGGCACGCTCGGCTGCGTCATCGGCGGCCTGGTGGCCGTCGCCCTGTTCGCGGTCTCCCAGAGGTACATCGCCCAGCCCCTTGTCCACCTGGCCATGCTGGGCCGTCGCAAGGTATGGACCGTCATACTGGCCTCCGCTCTCACCGGCGGCGCACTCTTCGGCACCGGCATCATCGCCTCGCTGCTGGTGCTCTACCCGAAGATTCCCACCATCTCGGACGGCCTCGGCATGACCGCCACCCACGCGGCGGTGATCGGCCTGCCGGCGAGCTTCCTGATCCTCGCGCTCGGCTTCGGCACGGGCACGCTGCTGCGGAAGGTCGACGCGCGCCTACCGCTGATCCTCGGCGGCCTGATCTCCACCGTCGGCTACCTGGCTCAGGCGGCCTACCACTACACCAACGCCGAGCTCATCTGGTGGGGCAACCTCTTCGCGATCGGCTTCGGCATGATCGTCGCGGTGATCCCGATCCTGATCATGCGGGCGGTCTCACCGGAGGAGCAGGCCATCGCCAGCGGCATTCAGTGGATGTCGATCGGCGTCGTCACCACGCTGGTCACCACACTCACGTACGTGATCCTGGCCCAGGACGGCAAGGTGCTCCAGGGCACCCAGTTCTACCTGGACCAGGGCTACAAGAACGCCTTCTACTTCGCCGCAGGTGTTGTGTTCGTCGGCACGCTGGCGGGCCTGCTGATCCCGAGTCTCAAGCCCGAAGCGGACGTGGAGACGGCTTGAGCGCGAACGGGTGCGTGATGTCCGGCGCCGGACATCACGCACCTGGCGGCCGGCAGAGGCGGTTGAAGGCGTCGATCGCGGCCACCATGTCGATGCCCTCGTCCAGCAGCCACTGCTGTTGCAGACCGTCGGAGACGGACACCAGAAGCTGCGCCAGCTGGTCTGCCGGGATGTCGGTACGCACCGTCCCGTCGGCCTGGCCCTGGCGCAGCCCGTCCTCGATGGTCTCGCGCAGGCGGGTGTAACGCTCGACGAAGAAGCCGTGCGCAGGATGCTCTGGATCGGCTGCATCGGCCGACAGGTTCACGAACAGGCTGACCAGGCCCGGCGAACGGGTGTTGTGCTCCGCAGTTCGGGCCATCGCATCACCCGGGCTGATCGCCGTGCTCGTGTGCTCCGCCGCGTCCGCGGTGTCGCGCTCGGCGAGGACCGCCGTCAGCAACTCCTCGCGGGAGTCGAAGTAGTGCAGCACCCCGGCCTGCGACATGCCGACCCGGTCGGCGATCTCCCGCAGCGACGACCCCCGGTCCCCATGCTCGGCGAACACCTCCAGTGCGGCGCGCATGATCTGCGCCCGACGCTCAAGTCCCTTGCGGTACGGCCCTCTCGGCCTGCGTGCGGTGGTCACGGTCGGACCGTACCGCGCCTGGGGCTTTCCATGAAAACCGAATGGCGTTTGCCGTTTGCTATCCGCCCTCAACCCCGAAAGCTCACACCCATCCACGTTCCCCGTCGCCGCTGGTGGAGGTGTTCTCACAGTCGGCAGGCGCCGTCGCCGGCGACAAGGATCCTGGGCCGGTTGGGGTTCTTCCCCAGACGGACCTGACGCGTGGGCGGCGCCACCCCCAGCCTTCGCCGACCAGGCCGGTCAGCAGATGATCAGCGGTGCGGGCCACCTCCTCGAGGACGGCGCAGGCCGCACGCGATGACTTCGCGTGTCGCCCTCCGCTCACGGGCCCACTGACATCCAAGTCACTCGTAGGACTCCGTTAGGTTGCTCTGGCTCTTGGGTTCTGGCTGGTGGTTGTTGTTCTGGGCAAGGGGCGGTGGCAGGTGGTGCAGGGTGCCGGTCCAGCAGTTCAGCAGGTCTTGGATGGTGTCGAGGATCTGGTAGAGGGTGAGTCCGCTGAATCGGCTTTTGCGGCCAGACGCTGCTCGGTGAGGAACGCGTGGGCGGCGGTGACCAGGGTGACGTGGTGGTGCCAGCCCGTCCAGGAGCGTCCCTCGAAGTGGTCCAGGCCGAGGCCGTGTTTGAGTTCCCGGTAGTCGTGCTCGATGCGCCAGCGGATCTTGGCGAGGCGGACCAGTTCGGCGAGGGAGAGGGTGTCGGGCAGGTTGGTCAGCCAGTGGTCGGTGGGTGTCTCGGCGCCCGCGGGCCATTCGACCAGCAGTGTGACGTCGGGCAGGACACCGTTCCGGTGGCCTTCCCGGGTGGTGGCGGTGGCCTGGGCCAGGCGTCGGGATTTGATCCCGGCCGGCCGTACCCGCAGGGACAGGAAGTGCGAGCGCATCGGCCCGCGGGAGCCTTCCCTCCAGGTCACTTCGGTGAAGGCCTGCCGCCCCTGGCCGGCCGCCAGCGCGGCCACCGGGGACGGCTTGTCGCGGTAGCGAGGCTGCGGCTTGCGGCCGTCGCCGGACCAGGTGGGGGCCGTGGGCACCGCATCATGCGGGTGGACGGTCACATCCGAGCGGATCGCCACCACGTAGCCGATGCTCCGACGCTCCAGCCCGTCACGGAAGTCGGCGTTTTGCTCGTAGGCGGCGTCGGCCACCAGCACGGGCGGAATGAGACCCCATCCGGCCAGTTCGTCGAGGACGTCCAGGGCCAGGCGCCACTTCTCCCGGTGCCCGATCTCCTCAGGGATCCCCGTCTTGCGTCGGCGGACCGGATCGTCCGCCCACTCTTGGGGCACGAACAGGTTCGAGGGTGCCTACGGTCAGAAGCTTGATCCGGTAGACCTCACGGTGGTGGATGAGGCGCACAGGACTTCCGGGTCGATGGGTAAGGCGTGGGCGGACATCCACGACCAGAGCGTCATCCCGGCGTACCGGCGGCTGTACCTGACGGCCACACCGCGGATCTGGGAGGAGCGGCTGAGCCGCGAGGTTGCTGAGGGGGTGCGGGATCCGCTGCCGCGGGAGATGGCGGCTTCCATGGCCGCTCCTCGCCCATCAGCCGCTCCGGGGTGACAACCGGATCCTTAAGCTCCAGCACGATGATCTGGTACCGCGACCGGTTGGCGTTCAAGCTGATCCATGCCTCGTACACGGTCGGCCTCTCCCAGCCCCATTCTGTGTCAAGTCCAGGCGTGCTGCCTTCCTTTCCGGCCTGGCGGCTTCCTATGGGCTGCAGGACACTCGATGTCTCACTGGCAGGGCGGGAGAAGTCAAGGGCGCGGTCGGCGCGGATGACGGTGCCGCCCAAGTTCAGATGCGTCAGCCCGGCCGCGTTCCCACGCTCCAGCGCGGTCGCGAGGTCAGGGGCTCCGGCGGCGCACGGTCAGTCTGGTCCTTCGTGGAGGTACCGGTAAGCAGAAGGGTCCGGGTCGATCAAAGCCTTGAATGGCCGAGTTCGAGATCCCTGCGTGTGAACCGTCGTCAACTTTCGCCAGTCGCTCTCGTTGGCTCGGTGACGTCGGGGTGGCCGTAGCGTCTGCACCAGCTGAGGATGTAGTGCTCGTGCTGGCCACACCAGCGGAAAACGGCCTGGCAGTTCATGGGCAGGTGGGAAGGGTGTTCGCCGCGGGCCAGGATGAGCGGGCCGAGGTAGCTGACGAGTTTGTTCGCCGTGTTGAGCGGCACGTGCGCAGCCTGGTGCAGGGAGCGGTAGTCGGTGGCCTGTCCAGCGGCGATGGCGCCGGCCATCCGGGCGCAGGTGGCTCCGCGGCGGCCTGAACCGAAGTAGTCGTGCAGGGTGGGCTTTGTCCCATCGACGCCGGTGGGAAACCGCAGTGGCGGCAGTCTGCGTCCGGTGGAGGCGAGGCAGATGGCCTCCACTAGGTCCGCGGGTCCGCGGGACTTGTGGATGACGCCCACGACGTCGGGACGGACGCTCGCTTCGTCGAGAAGGTCGCGTTCCATGGTGCTGCCCTGGGCGGCCATGATCGCAGGTGCACTGCGTTGCAGCTCGCGCAGCGTGTCGAGGACATCCAGGCCATCGAAGTTTCGTTCGAGCCGGCGATCGTTCCAGAGTAGATCCGCGAGCACGACATCGAAGCGCAGTCTGTCTTCCACCGCCCGGCGCAGGGCGTCCGGGGAGTTGGCGAGCACGACCTCGGCACCCTCGATGCCGTCGTTGAGGATCGGCTCAACAATCCGGCCCAGCGCCGCGGCCACCAGGATGCGCAGCTGTTGTCGGTTCACGGTCTCAGAGTGTGCTGGGTGCGCCGGACCCGCAAGATCTTGCCGACAGGTGCGAGCTGCTGCACGATTTTGCCGAACGTCGAGCGCAACAGTGGATTCCATTCCTGACCTCGACAGGATGCCGCGAGAGGGTGGATTAGCCGAGGGCAGCGGTCGTCCGGAATCTCCGGCCGCGCCGCCCGGGCTTCGGGAAGGGAAGGTGAGTCCGGTGGTGGAATCCCTGGAAGACCACCAATCGCGACAGGTTAAGCCACGCTCGAAGGCCTGGGTCTTCTACGCCGTACTGGCTGTCCTCACTCTTGTTGCCCTGCCCGGCGCGGGTGCCGTGATGCTTCTCGGCACCGTGCTGTTCGGTGGCTATGCCTGGTACCTGTACCGGGGCGGCAGCATCGTCATCTGGTTCTGGTGACGTCATGGGACACCCGATTCTGGCAATAGTCGCCTACGCCGAGACAGTGGACCAAGCCGTCTACCCGCAGCCGCTACTCGGCACCGGCCCATGTGCGTTCGTCCTTTGGGAAGACGAACGCCTCGTGTACTCCACCAGGGCCACCACGGTCGAGGTGCTCCGCCTGGCACAAGGCCGGTGGGAGCAGAATGCCACGCTGAAAGGAGTGGATATCCACATCGCCGTCACTACTGCCCGAACGGTTCTGGCTTGCCGCAACTTCGACAAGGGAGGCGGATGGATCGGCACTCCCGGTGCCATGCTGCTGTTCAACGCTGGCAGCATGCTCGCCGCGGCAGTCCGCCGACGCGGCAAGATACTCACCGGGCAATTGCGCCACGAGTGGCTGCGCGAGGTCAGCTACCACGGCTGGCAGCAGCCCGGCTGGTCCCAGCCGGGCCTGACGCTCGCATGGACGGACGGCGACGGCCCAGCTGCCCTGCGCCTGACCCTGCACGGTTCCGCGACCGACCCACGCCAAGCAGCCAACGCTATCGCCGCTGCAGCCAGCGCCGACCGCCAGCGCCGAGGCGTCCCAATGCCGGCCTGGCCGGGCCTAACCGGCTTCCGCGTCACCGCCTCAGGTCCCCAGCAGGGCGGCATCGCCGCGATCCCCTGCCCAACCCCCGCCACGCCCCCGAGCCCAGCCTCCTCCGGCCAATGAGAGGCGAAGCCTGTGAGCGCCAGATCCCATTACGCCGCGCTATTCCTGCTCCTCGCGGGGCTTACGGCTGGCTGCTTGACCAGCGCACCCGCGAGTCAGCCGAAGTCCAACTGCACTGGGAAACACATCTTCATCGGCGTCCGCGGGTCAGGCGAGCATGCAGGGTTCGGTGACACCATCGGGGCAGTAAAAGATCGACTTCAGCAGACCGCCTCCGGATTCACTGGCTTCGAAGCAATCGACTACGTCGCCGTGGACGTGATAGACCCCAGACTCTGGGGAAAGTACGACGCTAGCTACGATCAGGGAGTGGAGCAGCTGGAAAACGCGCTGTACTTGAAGAACCATCAATGCGCCAACAACACCTATGGAATTGCAGGCTATTCACAGGGTGCCGACGTGGTTGCTGGGACCCTCAACAGTCTCTGGAAATCCAGCTCGGCTGTGGATCGGCATCTCGCCGTCCAGATTGATGCTGTGGCACTCTTGGGTGACCCCCGCTACAACTCCAAGGACGTAGCTGCAGCAGCCGTAGCCCACAAGCACGGAATACCGATTCTTGCCGTCCTGCCGTCCGACCACGGTGGCGTCAGACCGGTCTTTCCCGAGGCCTTTGCTGACAAGGTGCGCTCCTGGTGCCTACCCAAAGACCTAGTTTGCGATCTGGCCCCCGCCACAGCAATCGCATGCACGACGCCCTCTCCCTTGTGCACAAAGCTCCTCGCCACCCAAACCGCCTATCACCTTGCCTACAAGAAGACCGGCTATACCACCAGTGCTGCCGACTGGCTGGCACACAAGATACGCAGCTCAATCGCACCATCGGAAACCTCACCCCCTGTCCAGCCTGCGCCCTCCGACTCCCCATACGCGGGTGACTGGCACGGAACACTGCTGCAAGACAAAAAGGAGGTCTACACCATCGATGTCCATTACACCGGCGGGCAGCAGGGAGAGGAGATAGCCACCGTCAACTACCCCACCCTCGGATGCAGCGGCCAATGGCTCCTTACCAAGGCTTCAGCCCGCGCAATTGTCGTACGCGAAGAGATCACCAAGAATTCCCACTGCATCCCGGAGGTAGACATCACGTTGACACCTTTGGGTCAGGGCACCCTGGACTACAAGATATCGACGCCAGTGAGTGTGACGGGGCAGTTGCACCGGCGCTGAAAGCGCGACCCGCGGCTTTAGCCCACACATCCTTGACCCTGACGAGTTGGCTGCAGAGACTGAAGCCCAGATGGAAGAGACGATCCAGATCATCCAGGCCGTGCTCAAGGGCATGGACCGGCGAAAAGCACTGGCGCTGGTCGTCGTCTACGTCAGCGTGCTCGTCTTCCTGCTCTCGGTGCATCTGTCCCTCACCTATCACGAGGTCACAGATCTGCTGACCGAGACCACAAGCGGCGACTCATTGGTATACGCAACCGGTGCGGGCTGGCTCGCTGGCAAGATCTGGGATCGCCTGAACCCCGACTCTGACGACGCCGAATAGGTCCGCAGAACCAACTCGGCGGTAGTTCAGAGAAGGCTCCATCGACCTGCTGGACATCCTGAAGCACGCGGAGGTCATAGTCCCGGCGAGGAACGCGGAGCCGATACGCTCCCGGCGACCACACACGGGCACTATCCTTTGGCGCCCAGGTCGGGCAGTGGTGGTCGGGGGCGGTCGTGGTCAGCGCCGCCGAGCCTGAGGATCTTGTGCAGGCAAGGCGGCGGGGCGCTCTGCGGTATGGACGTGCCGTTAACGAGCGGCGAACCAAGTGCCAAGTAACCCGCCAGTAGACTTCGGCCCCTTGCCGGGACGTGGCGAGGGGCCGAGTGGTGTCGCGGGCGTCAGGCTGCGGCCGGGTGGGCTCCGGCGCCTGGGGAACGGGCTGGGCGAGTTGGAGGCGGCTGCCCATATTCAGCCGCACCTCGCCGAAGGGCTGAATGTGCATCCAGAACAGAGGAGTCAGGGCCCGCTTGTCCTCCTCGGTCAGGAGGTTCGCCCACTCCGGATCAGCGAGCATCTCTTGGATCATCAGCGTATTGACGAAGACGAGCGCGGTTTGAAGGAGATGGAGGGCAACGACGGATAGTTCCTGCTGGTCACGGCGGTTGCTGCTCAGTTCGCCGCTCTTGCCGAAGAAGATGATGTCGTTGGCGCCGTTCCAGCCCTCGACGACGTTCACGCCCTCTTGGATCTCGCGTTGGAGGTCGCGGTCGCGCAGGTAGCGGGCGACGAAGATGGTCTTCTGTGCTTTGCCGACCTCCAGCATGGCCTGGTAGACGGGGTGGGAAGCGGTGCGGGTGAAGCGCCGCAGGCTGTCCTCGTCCTCGCGGCCGGGCCGGTAGAGCTTGACCTTGTTGATCTGTTTGATGCGGGACAGCAGGTCGTAGCCCAGGAGCCTGGTCAGTCCGAACCCGATTTCCGACTGGCCGTGCGAATCGACGTAGTTGCCCTCTGCCTGCATCGTGGTCGCGTGCCGCATCATGCCCTCGATCGCCGCGGCGACCTCCGAGGCGGTGCAGTTCAGAAGCTGGCTGTGAATGGCCATCGAACCTTTCTCGATGTGCCAGTACACGAGCACGCCGCGGCCCCCGTACCGGGAGTGCCACTCGGTGAAGATGTTGCGGTCCCAGGCTTTGAAGTGCGTGGAATCGCTGGCCACGGTGGTGGTGCCCTGCCCCCAGACGGTCTCGGAGCGGGCGGCGAAGGTGGCGTTGGCGATCTCGACGCCGGCGGCCTTGAGACCGACGGCGGTCAGATAGCGCCGCGCGATGTAGCGCAGCTCCTCCTCGCTGTGCCCGTGTGCGCCGGAGGCGACGGAGCTGATCCCGGAGTTGGTGCCGTACGCGTAGGCGATCAGGAGCAGGCGTTCCAGGAGTTTCGCCTCGTCGATGGCCTCCCTCGTGCCGACCGGGGCCATCGCCTTGAGCATCCCGGTGCGCAGGGCGGCCTCTTTCAGGATGTCGATCAGGGCGACGGTGCCCCATTTCTTGCGGATCGCTTTCTTGAGCTTGCGCAGGTTCTTGGGCTCTTTCTGCGGCTCGGGGTCGGTGAACTTGATTGCCCCCTTGCGGTGCTTGCCGCTGATGGTGACCCAGTGCAGCTTCGGAAGCTTGGTGTCCAGCGCGCCGAGCTCGGCGCGCATCTCGGCCTTCAGCTGGGCGGTGAAGACCTGCGCCTCGCGCGGCTTATTGAGCTTCTCGTAGTACTCCGCGCGCCTGACCTCGAAGTCGTCGGGCAGGTCGTCGTCGGGGTTGCGCCAATTGTCGGCGCCGGTCACCCAGATCTCCTTGCAGCGCAGCCTCTCGCGCAGGGCCTGGAAGACGCACGCCTCGTACACGGTGCGCATGATGCGCTTGGGCCCCTTGTCGGGGGTGAAGATCACGAACTCCATCCAGTCCTTGCGGACGACGCCGTCCAGCGGGATGGTCTCGCCGAGCGGCAGGTAGGTGGTGGAGAGTCCTTGTGCCGCTCGATCAGCTTCAGCGCCTCCATGACGGGCTTGTGCTGGTCGCTGGAGGAGCAGAAGTCGAGCACGCCGAGCAGCTTCATCAGCCCGCTGCGGTTGTGGTTGGAGTAGGAGGACTTGAACACCTCCCGCTTGTTGTGGGCGAACTCCGCGTTCGTCGCCTTCATCTCGGCGACCAGATCCTTCAGCGTCTTCTCCCCGCCGGCCGCCGGGAAGACCACCGAGCGGACCGAGCCGTCCGGGGCGCCGAGCGAGGCGGCGGCGATCTTCCCCAGCAGCCCCGGCTTGCCGCGGACCTTGGTGAACTCGGCGACGAACGCCTCGGTCACCTTTTTCTCCGCCCGCGCGTTGATGCGGTGCACGGTGGAGTTCAGCAGCTCCACCAGGGTCTCGGTGATCTCCCGCTGGCGCTGGAAAAGCAGCGCAGCAAGCAGCACGTGCCGTACGGGAGTATCGAAGGGCCGCAGGTGGCTGGGTGAGGACGCCGAGGCCCTGGCCCGCCAGGCGCCCACGACCTGCACGCCGATGCCGACGAACACCTTCTCCGGGATGCCGACGGCGCGGACCCGCTTGAGCTTGGATATCTCCTCCAGCAGCGAGTTGAGACTGACGTTGCCCGGATGGGACTTGATGTCCGCCAGGACCGACTCCACGTCGTTGTCTTCGTCGTCCTCGGTGGTGTCGTCGTCCACGGCCTCGGTGTTGACCCCGCCCCCCTCGGCCGTGTCGTCTTGGGCGGCGTGGTCGCCGGTCGGGTCGGTGAAGACCAGAGCGTCGAGCCGGCCAGGGCAGTTCTCTTCCCGCGCGAGCCGGCACACCCGTCACGGTCACCGTGCCGCCGTCGGGACGGGCCAGTTCGGTGGATTCCCAGTCCGCCAGCCCCTTGGCCTTCGCACCCAGGCGCTGCCCGCCGCCGGGGGTGGTGAGGGTGAGCGGGACGTCGGCGAGCAGGGCCCGGCCGGAGGTGTCGAGATTGTCGGCGTGTTCGTCGTGCGAGAGCAGAACCACATCGACGCGGCCCACGTCGGCGGGGCTGCCGAGAGAGGGCGCGGTCTTGGTTCCTCCGCAGTCGTACGCAGCCGCAGCCGCGTTGATCGAGCCCTACATCACTCCCTCGGTCGACCCTCGCTCACGCGCGAGCAGCATCAACTTTTCACGTGTCGGCCCGCGGGCGGGCCCGCCGCCTGGACCCAAATCCCAGACCTTCAGCTGTGCCCCGAAGCGTCTCGTGGAAGGCAGCGACTAACGTGCTGGCCTTGCCGCCAGCAGCCATCAAGACGCTGGCACCACTCGAACTCGCCGACGGCAGAACGCTACTGGCGGCAGGAACCAAGCACAGCGTGCACATCTGGGATGTTGCGTCAGGTCATCACCTCGTCGACCTCGACACCGGGCTGGCGTTGGGGATGTGCCCGATCCGCGGCCGCAGCGGACGAGTGTTCCTCGCCGTCGCAGGCGTGCGTGGCGCGGCAGTCTATGATCCGCTGTCCGGTCTCCAGGTTGCCAGCACCGAGGATGCGCACCCCGTAATGAATCTGCAGGTCCTGGCAGACGGAGATCAGCGTTGGCGTCTGATTCTCGATACTCGCGACGAAGGCCTGCGGCTGTGGCAGCCGGACCTGGGCCCACGCTTGCAGGCACTCCCCCGAGTAGGCTTCCACAAGGCGGTCATCCGCGATCAGGAAGGGCATTGGCTCATCGCCCAACAGGCCTCCGCTGTGCCCAACGGCCAGCCGCTGAAGTAGGAACTGCTCGAAGCCCACCGTCAGGGTGCTGCCCAGGCGCAGCACCAGCATCAGTACAATCACACCGCGCATCCCGGGCAGGGTGATGTGCCACATCCGGCGCCAGCGGCCGGCGCCGTCGACCGTGGCGGCTTCGTACAGGTGGGCGTCGATGGCGGCGAGCGCGGCCAGGAAGACGATGATCCCCCAGCCCGCTTCCTTCCACACCGACTGGGCCGTGACCAGGAGCGCGAAGGCGTCCGAATTGGTCATGATGTCCCAGGTGCCGATGTCGTGCCGGCGCAGGAACTGGTTGAGTACGCCGGCACCGCCGAGCATCTGCTGGAAGACGGTGATCGTCAGCACCCACGAAAAGAAGTGCGGCAGAGCGGCGGCGGGCCTCTTCAAGAGCGTCATCTCGCTGCTGTTGATCTGGGGCGCGAACAAGCTCGCGCACGCCTTCGGAGAGGCCGGGTTGTACCGCACATGAGCATCGCTTTCCCCCTGCGGCGGCGCCCCAGCAACAACCGCCCGGTCTGGGACGAACAGCCGTCGGCGGCTTGGCACGCCGGCCGGGGCGCCGTTCTCACCCTGATGGTCGCGGCGGTGCTGGTACCGCTGTGGATCGTCGTCGTGACCGCTCCCGCTCGTTCGCCCACCGGCTGATCCTGACGCTGCTGATCGTGACCATGTTCGTCGGCGGTGGCCTGATCCCCGCCTTCCTGGTGGTCACCGGCCTGGGCGGCTACGGACGCTACTGGACACTGATCCTCCCCAGCGCCGTATCGGTCTTCAACATCCTTGTCCTACGGGCCTTCTACTCCAGCACCTCGGCGGAACTGATCGACGCGGCCCGGATCGACGGAGCCGGCGACTGGCGGATCCTGTGGTCGGTGGTGCTGCCCACTTCCCGTGCCGTCACCGCGGTGATCACCCTCTTCTACGCAGTCGGCTACTGGAACGCGTTCTTCAACGTCATGCTCTACATGCCCACCGAGAGCCAGAAGTGGCCCCTGCAGTACGTACTCCTGACGTACGTCAACCGCGGCAACGGCCTGCCCGGATCCGTCAACGGCGGCTTCGGCAACGCTCACGCCGAGACCGCGCCGCTGTCGCTGCAGATGGCCGTCGTCGTGCTGACCCTGATACCGCTGCTGATGGTGTACCCGTTCATGCAGAAACACTTCAGGACCGGTGTCCTCACCGGTGCCGTCAAGGGATGACGCCGACGTCGGTCTCCGTTGCCAAAAACCAGTCCATCTCGCCGGTTGACCTGCTTGCGGGACCGGCCATCACCGGCAGCAGCCGCTCGGCGCCGGACACGGCCAGGTAGCCGCCGCCGTACGCCTTGCGCACCAGTACGGCGATCCGCGGCACCCGGCTCTCGGCGACGGCGAAGATCATCTTGGCGCCGTGCCGGATGATGCCCTGCCGCTCCACCTCGGAGCCGATCATGTAGCCGGCGATGTCGACGAGGAAGAGCAGCGGGATGTTGTAGGCGTTGCAGGTCCAGAGGAAGCGGGCCGCCTTGTCGGAGGCGTCGGGAAATATGACTCCTCCGTGACTGGTCCGCTTTCAGTCGTCGCCGACAGACGGTACGACGCCTGCCATCACCGTGACGTGTGAAGTACCCCGGCTACCGGGAGAGCGCGCGGTCGGCAGTCATCCCTGAGCGTCGATTCTCGGAGATGTCGGCCTGCCGGCAGACCCCAGCAGTACCACCACGGCGGTCACGGTCTTCTGGAGCACTGTGATCTGTGGAGTCGGGGACGAGTTCGCCGACGAGGGCGGCGAACGGCGCGTCGAGCTGAGCGGCGAGACGGGCCCGCAGCTCCGTCAGCCGGCGGATGCGGTCGTCGAGCTCGGCCAGCCGCCGGTAGGCCACCTGGGGGACCACACAGGTGGTCGGGGTGTCTACGCGAGGCTGGGAGACGGGACCCACCCCCTGGGGAAACACGCAGGTGGTGGGCCCGGTGTCCGTGCGATGGGGGGACACCCCGGGGAGGTCCGGCAGCTCATCCAGGGTGTCGACGAGTAGACGCACATCACCGATGGTGAGGCCGGATTCCAACAGCTCGCGGACGGCGCGCAGCCGGCGTACGTCCTCCTCCGCGTACTCACGCTGTCCCGACGAGGTACGCCGTGCTGTGACCAGGCCGCGCTGCTCGTAGTAGCGCAGGGTGCGGGTGGTCACGCCCACGGCGGCCGCCGCGTCACCGATACGCATCCGTCCTCCAGGAGTCAGATCCAGATGATTACAACTCCACCACCACGGTGCCGATGTGCTGTCCCTCGAGCAGCTCCATCAGGGCGCGAGGCGCCTGATCCACTCCGGACAGGCGCGTGTGCGCAAGGGTGATCGTGCCGTCGCGGAGGTAACGGGCGAACACCTGCGGGTATTCCGCCGCGGCGTCCATGTGCTCGGCGGCGTTGATACCGATGAGGCGGATCCCTCGCGCGATGAGCCCAATGGTGTCGATCTCGACGGACGCCTTGATATCGCCGTTCACCTGCGCGGAGAGCGCTCCGACCAGCCCCACCCGCGCTCCCGGGCGGGCGAGGGCCAAGGCGGCCTCAAGCTGTTCCCCGCCGACGGTGTCGACGATCGCGTCGATACCCTCGGGGGCCGCCTCGCGCAGCTGCTCCCCGATCGGGTCGGCGCCCCGCAGGACGACTGCGTCGTACCCCAGTTCCTTGACCAGATAGTCGGCCTTGCGCTGTGAGCTGGTGCTTCCGATGACCCGTGCGGCCCCACGCAGACGGGCGAACTGCCCGGCAAGGCTGCCGAGGCCGCCGGCCGCGCCGGAGACGAACACCGTGTCACCGTCACGCACCTCGGCTCCCCGCACGACACCGAGCCACGCGATCATCCCGAACGAGAGATGCGCCACCATGTCCGGCAGCGCCTTCAGGTCGACCGGCGTCGCGGTGCTTCCGTCGACGACCGCGTACTCACGGAAACCCAGAAAGTGCGACACCAGGTCGCCGGGGCGCAGCGCACCGCCGTCGGGAGCCGCCACCACCTCGCCGATGGCCGGACCCGACAGTGCCTGGCCCAGCTGGAACGACGGCATGGGCAGCCCGGACTGTTCTTCCAGCAGGGCGCGCAGGGCGGCGGAGACGCTCATCATCCGATTGCGGACCAGCACCTGCCCAGGACCCGGATCGGGTACGGGGACTTCGACGACGGTGAAGTTGTCCGCGCTGAGAGCGCCTTTGGGACGGGAGGCAAGACGCACCTCGCGATGAGTGGCGGGGATGGATGAATGGGACATGCGTGAGCTCCTGACCGATCACTGATACCGCTGCGCACACCATGTGCGGCACTCACCGACGTTAGGAGTTGACGCACGCGTCAAGGTCAAGCCGGGGCTACTGGCAGCCGCCCTCAGCCATTGGATGCGAGCAGTCGCGAGGCCTTACGAGGGGGTTGACCCGCTCGATCCGGGCCAGGACAGCCTCGACAGCCTCCACCGGTGACACCTCGCGTTCCCGGATGGCCCGGGCCAGCTCGATGGCCGACATCTCGCACAGCTGGTCGTCAGTCATCGCCACGCTCCTCGTCGTCAATCTCCTCGGCCGGAAGCCACAGGACTCGCCACCGGGCGGTGAACCCGGGCCGGGTTCTGTTCTCGACCTCGATCACGCAGTCGAACAGGAGCAGGTAGCCGTCGCCGCGCGGTTCGGCCTCAAGGACCTCGAACGTCAACCGCATGCGCTCACCCGCCCGTACCGGGGAGACGAAGCGCACCCGGTCCATGACGTAGTTCCAGCCGGCGATCTCGCCGGGGTCCGGGCGCAGGGTCGTGGTCATGAGGTGGTCCAGGAGGCTGAGCAGGTGGAAACCGTCGACCAACTGCTCGGAGTAGACCGTGAGGTCGTATCCGTCGGGGTTGTCATCGACGTAGCTCGCCCGGTCGAACAGCGGGAGCCTGTCGGCGTCCACGGCGAACCAGTCTCCGGTGAACGAGCGGCCGGCCAGGGACGGGATCTCCGCGAACGTGACCACCACGCTGTCGGCGAGCCGGCTGTCCTGTGCGGGGACGGAGGTGGCGGCGTTGACATCAGGCATGGCGGGCCACCAGGAGGGAGTCGACGATCAGGACGCGGCCGGTACCGTGTTGCACGAAGACGGGGTTGAGGTCTCCCTCGGCAAGCAGGTCCGCGAAGTCGGCTGCCAGCAGGGAGAGCCGGTGCACGGCGTCGGCGAACGGCCCCGTGTCGGTCTTGGGCTGGAGGTTGCGGTAGCCGTCCAGCACGGCGCCCAGCCGGCTGCGGCCGATCACCTGTCCGGCCTCGACGGGGTCCACGGGGTCCAGTGCGTATGCCGCGTCCTTGTACAGTTCCACGAGCGTCCCGCCGGTGCCGACGGTGGTGACGGCGCCGAAACCCGGGTCGGACATGAACCCAATCATGGCCTCCGTGCTGTCGGACCTGCTGCTGCACTTCGAAGCCCTCGATGACGGCGTCGGGTCGGGCCGCACCCACCCGGTCCCTGATGCCGTCGACCGCGCGGCGCAGGGCGGCCTCGTCCCTGACGTCGAGGACGACACCGCCGATGTCGGAACGGTGCGGGACCTCGGCCGAGGCAACCGTCACGACCACCGGGTAGAGGAACTCGCCACGCTCGCCGGGATCAGCATCGACTACTACGTACGCCTGGAGTGCGGCAAGGAAACCCGGCCCAGCCCGGCGGTCCTCAACGCGCTGGCCCGTTCCCTCCTCCTTGATGCGACGAACACCAGCATCTGCGGGAGTTGGCCGCCCGTGCCGCGCGGTACGCCCCCGAGCCGCCTCCGCCGCCGAGCCGCACCGTACGCCTGCACGTGAAGCTGCTGTTGGAGACGATGCGTCCGGCTCCCGCCTACGTCATCAGCCGCAGCATGGATCTGCTCGCGTGGAACCCCGGCGGGCTCGCACTGTACGCGGGCCTGGCCAACTGGCCAGTCAAGCAGCGCAACCTCGCCCGCTCTCTGTTCCTGCACCCTGCGGCCCGCGACCTGTTCCCCGACTGGGACAATCAGGTCCGCGGATGCGTCGCCCGGCTGCGGGCGCTGGCCGGCACCAGCCCCGACGCACCGGACCTGACCCATCTCGTCGGTGAACTCCTGCTCAAGAGCTCAGATTTCGCCAAGCTCTGGGAGCGCTACGACGTCACCGGCCGCAAGCACACGACGAAGACGTTCCACCACCCCGAGGTCGGCAAGCTCACCCTCGCCGCCCATTCCATGGCCCTCGAAGGGACCCCGGGACAGCGCCTGGGCACGTACGTCGCGGAACCCGGCAGCCCCGACCACGACGCCGTCCTTTGCTGGACATGACTGCGCCGGGGTCTGCCGGCACCCCGCACTCGCAAAGGTCAGTGGCGAGCGCCCGAGAGCGGTGAATCGCGCGGGACGCGTACCGCTGCTGTCAGCGCCGACGGCTTCTGTGTCGTAGGTGCCTCAGCGGCGTGCCGTGCGCCGTAGTTCGCTGTACCACCAGGTCTCGACGCCGGCGACGGCGGCGAGAATGACCACGACGCCCGTGAGGGCACCGAGCGGCGAGAGTGCGTTGGCTGCGGGGCACCAGGCGAGGAGTACGAGCATGGCGCCGAGGCGGAACGGTCCCCAGACGCCCACGGTGATGCGGCCGAACAGCGTGAGCCCGCCCAGATAGAGGGCCGCGCCGCCGCACAGAGCTGAGGCGGAGAACGTGCCGAGGCCCTCTCGACCGCCCGCGTCCGCGACGACGCCTTCCATGCCGAGGGCGGTCAGTACGATGCCCGCGACGACGGGGAAATGGGCGTAGCCGTAGGCGTGGACGGCGAGGCTCAGCCGCTGTGCGCCGCGGGTCTCCTCAAGGCGGTGCTCCACGATGCGGGTCACGATGTCGAAGTACAGCCACCACAGTCCCGCGGTGGCGGCGACGCCGAGGACGGCCGCCGTCAGGAGCGCCAGGTCGATCGGGCGTCGGGAGGCGGCCGCTCCCATGGCGAGCAGGGACTCGCCCAGGGCGATGATGATGAAGAGTTCGTGGCGTTCGCTGAAGTAACTCGCACTGTGGATACGCCAGTTGCCGCGGCGTGACGTGGTGTAGATGCCGCCCCAGTCCACGACGATCGCCACCGCGAACAGCACGGTCTGCGTGGTGCCGATCCCTGCTCCCGCGATGAGCAAGCCGCCCGCCCCCAGGACGGGAGCCACGGAGATCACCACCTGCCGCCGTAGGCCGTGGTCGTCGCCGGCCAGTGCGGCATAGACGATGAGGTGGACGCAGCGGACGAACAGGTAGGCGCAGGCGAGGACGACGGGGCCGTTCAGTCCGCCGGGGCCGTCGTGCCATGCCTCGGGGACGGTGAGGGCCACCGCGAAGACCCCGGCCATCGCCACGGCGAGGCCCGCGCGCAACACGCCTCGGTCGGTGGAGCGTGCCTGGTTGCCGAGCCAGGCGTAGGCGGACCAGGAGAACCACACGAGGGCGAGCAGCAGCAGGCCGTGGAGCACGCCGGTGCCGGTGTGCTCGTGTGCCATGTACCAGGTGATCTGGGTGAGTGTGAAGACGTAGACGAGGTCGAAGAACAGCTCGAAGGGCGTTACCCGGCTCATGAAGCCGGGGCCGCCCTGAACAGTGCCTCGCGCTTCGGGCGTGCGGGCCTCGCCGGTGGGGATCTGTTCGTCGGTCATTCGGCGGCCTCTCGCTGCGCGAGCCGTACCTCTTCGGTGTCCAGTCGAGCCTGCATGCGCAGCAGCACGCTGTCGTCGATTCGGCGCTCGTCACGCAGGGCGATGACCGCGGCGCGTTTGTGCACCAGAAGGGCGAGGCGCAGGTCGGTCTCCTGGTGGTGGCGGCGCAGCAGGGAGCCGGAGTCCTCTGTGTCTTCGGCTGCGTCGATGGCGTGCAGGGTCCTCAAGTGCGTCTCGTGCTCGGCCAGTAGTCGGTCAGCGACGTCCGGATCGGTGCCGAGTTCGGCGGCCACGTCGGGCAGAGCCTGCAGGGCCGCCTTCGATGCGGCGGTCTGCGCCAGGTGGAGTTCGCGTTCGTGGTCGGTGTCCTGGGGCAGCCGGGCCCAGCGCGCCACCCCCGGCAGGACGAGCCCCTGGACCACCAGGGTGACGACCACGACCCCCGCCGCGACGAAGACGATCGTGTCGCGGTCGGGGAAGGGTGCGCCGGAGTCGACGGTGTAGGGCACGGAGAGCGCCAGGGCCAGCGAGACCGCGCCGCGGAAGCCCGCGAGTGCGCTGACGACGCGGGCGCGGTGCCCCATGCGGCGTTCGCGTTGCTGTGGGCGCCGGTCCACGAGCCGGATCGTGTACGCCGCGACGAACAGGAACGTGAAGCGGACGACGACCAGTGCCACGGAGACCGCGGCGACCATGACGAGCGCGTCGGTGAGGGCGTTGCCGGACAGGCCGCGCACTGCTGCCTGCGCCTCCAGGCCGACCATGACGAAGAGGAAGCCGTTGAGCAGGTACATCGCCAGCGACCAGAACGCCTCCGTCTGGCGGCGGGCGTCGGCCTGGCCGAGTCTGGGGCCGGCCTGGCTCATCACGAGACCGCAGACCACGACGGCGAGCACCCCGGACGCCTCGGCCAACTCGGCCAGCAGGTAGGCCGTGAAGGGGATCAGGATGATCGTGAGGTTGCCGATCAGTGTGTCGTCCAGGGTGCGGATCCGGCGCCGGGCCAGGATGCCGAGCCACGCCACCAGGAGCCCGGCCGCGATGCCTCCTCCGTAGGACAGGAGCAGCAGGCCGCCGATGTGCGGGACGCTGAGGTGTTCGGCGCCGACGGTGGCGCCGACGGCCAGGCTGTAGATGACGAGCGCGGTGCCGTCGTTGATGAGGCTCTCGGCGCGCAGCAGTGTGACGTTGCGGCGTGGCAGGAGCCGCGAGACGACGCCCACGGCGGTGGCGTCGGTGGGGGCGACGGCTGCGCCGAGCACCCAGGCCGGTCCCCAGGGCAGGCCGAGCGTGTGCGCGAGGGCCGCCACCGCCCACGCGGTGACGGCGACCAGGAGCGTGCCGTTCAGCACGATGCCGCGCAGGTCGCGCCGGATGGCCCGTAGCGACGTGGTGATGCTCTCCCAGTACAGGAGTACGGGCAGGAAGACGAGGAGCAGGACGTCCGGTGGCAGCTGCGTCTCACGCAGCCAAGGTACGAAGCCGAGCAGCGCGCCCGCGGCGAGCTGCAGGACCGGTGCGGCGATCCGCAGCCGAGTGGCGAGGACGCCGCACACCACGAGCGCGATCCCGAGGATCACGACGAATTCAAGGCCGTGCACCGGTCACCTCCTGTCTGTCGTGGTCTGTGGTGCTCAGCGCGGACGAGTTGGAGCGTGACGGCGCGAAACTGCGGGGACAGGACGTGTTCGACGATGCCGGTGAAGCGGCCGTACGCAGAACGGTAGGCAGCGTCGACGCGCTCGTGCACGGGCGGGATCAGCGTCCTCGAAGGCCCTCTCCTTGCTCACCCCGGTTGCGCGGACGCGGGCCCTGGTGGTGGCCTTGGGCGCCGCGGAACCACGGCCCCTCACGGCCCTTGACGGAGCGTACGTAGATGACGTCGCCGTCGCGCACCATCCACATGGTGACGGGGTCACGCAGCGATCCGTCGGCGCGCTCGGATTCGAGGGTGATCTCCTGGCCCGCGCCGATGCGGTCGAGCTGTGCGTCGGTCCATGCCGTCATGACGGTCTCCTGGGTCCGGGTACTTCTTGATGATCTTCACTCTGTCCGCAGTGGGGCAGGCATGCCTGCCGGGAGGTACGAGCCGGGGTCAGGTCCGGGCGGTGGCCGGCTTGAGCAGCAGTCCCGTCGCCGTGGCGGTCACGGTGAGGAGGACCACGCCGATCAGGAGGCTGAGGTGCAGACCGTGCAGGAAGCCGGCCTGGTTGGCAAGGAGCGCGCCGAACACGGCGACGGCCAGGGCCCCGCCGAACTGCCGGAAGGTGTTCAGCGCGCCGCCGGCGAGGCCCGCCTGCTGTTGCGGCACGCTGTCCAGCATCAGGCCGGTCATCGCGGGCACCGCGAGGGCGCCGCCGAAGGCCACCGGCATCATCAGGACGGCGACCAGCCAGGTGGCGGCGGTGGCGGGCAGCGCGAAGAGGATGAGCAGGCCCGCGGCCATGATCCACTGCCCGGCCGTCATCACGGCCTTCGCGCCGAACCGCTGGACGACTCGCGCGGACAGGAACGCCACGACGGCCGTCTGCAGGGTCATCGGCAGGAACGCGATGCCGGTGTCGAGCGCGGACAGGCCCCGTAGCTGCTGGAAGTACAGGCTCAGCAGGAACGTCAGACCGTAGAAGCCGATGTTGAGGGCGAACCCGGCCAGCAAGGACAGGCTCACCGAGCGGGTGGTGAAAAAGGTGAGCGGGAGCATCGGGTGACTGCCGCGCGCCTGCGCCGCCACGAACACCATGAAAGACAGCACGGCGACGACCAGCGCTGTCAGTACCAGTGGCTCGATGAAGCCGTGTTCGCCACCTTCGATCACGGCGTAGGTCAGTCCGCCCATGGCCAGGACCGCGCTGATCTGCCCGGTCCAGTCGAAGGGGAGGGGGCGTCGCGGGGACCGGGCGACCCTGGTCAGCATCAGGAGGGCGATGGCGCCGACGGGCAGGTTGATGAAGAAGATCCACCGCCAGCTGATCGCGCTGAGCGCGCCGCCGAGAAGCGGTCCGGCGGCGGAGCCGACCGAGCCGCCCACGGCCCAGATCGCGATGGCGCGGGTGCGCCGGGCCGCGTCCGGGTACGCCTCCCCGATCAGGGCGAGCGTGGCCGGCATCATCACCGCCGCGCCCGCCCCCTGGACGAGACGGGCTACGCCCAGCACGGGGAGCGTGGGCGCGAAGCCGCAGGCCGCGGAGGCGACGAGGAAGAGGGCGAGTCCGGCGCCGAACGCCTGACGCGCCCCGATCCGGTCGGATATCGAGCCTGCGGAGAGGAGCAGGGCGGCGAGGACCAGCGTGTATCCGTCGACGACCCACTGCAGTCCGGTCATCCCGCCGCCGAGGTCGTCGCCGATCGTGGGCAGCGCGACGCTGACGATGAGAGCGTCCAGCGTGATCACGAAGAACCCGAGGAGGGCGGCGCCCAGCGCCCGGCCGGGGCCGGTGGCCCGGCTCCCGCTCCCGGTGGTGGCGGAGCTGGAGACGGGTGTGAGAGTACTGGTCATGGGGAGCGGACTCCTGACAGCGGACGGATGCTTCAGCCGCTGTCCAGCCTGCTGTGTGAGCGTCGCGGGTGGCAGGGCGAGCTGTGCCGGGGAGCAGCGTCAGGTGGGTATGCTGGGACCCCTCACGCCACATTGGCGCAGGTCAGCGAGGTTGTTAGGCTGGGGGCGGCGACGCGGGCGGGGCTGCTGTCAGGCCGTGATGTGGTCGGCGCGATCGCATGCGGCGGATTCAGCGGTGCCGATGTCGAGCCGGACCATCTTGTCGTGATCGGCGGTACCCGGTTCGGCGCAGAAGGCGACGAACCGGTGGGCCAGGGTCTCGTCCAGCGGCATCGACTCGATGCACAGGCTCAGGTCGCCCACGTCGGGGTGGTGGAAGGTCTTGATGCCCTGCACATGCGGCTTCACGTCGTAGCGGCTCCACAGGTCCGCGAAGTCCGGGCTTTTCGCCAGGAGTGCGTCGACCAGAGCGGTCAGGTCGCGGGCGTCGGGGTCGGTTCCTGCCAGGACCCGGAGTCGGGCGACGCAGGCGCGGGCCTGCTCGTCCCAGTCGTCCAGGACGTCGGGGGCATCGGGGTGCAGGAAGACGTAGCGGGCGATATTGCGGTCGGAAGCGGGCTGCGCGTCGAGTCCGGCGAACAGGCCCAGGGCGCTCGGGTTACAGGCGAGGACGTCGAGGGTGCGGCCGAGGACGAAGACAGGGTTCGGCCTCAGTTCCTCGACGAGCAGCAGCACACTTCGCCGGATCTCCCGCGCCGCCGGAGCGCCCTGAGCCTGCGGAGCGGCGCGTACGGCCCGCGCGGCCCGTACGGCAAGGTCGTGCAGATGCTGACGGCCGTACGTGTCCAGTTGAAGGGCCCGGGCGAGCGCGTCGAGCACCGCGGGGCTGGGGCGGCACTCCCGGCCCCGTTCCAGCCGCGTGTAGTAGTCGATGCTGACGCCGGCGAGGGCGGCCAGTTCCTCCCGGCGCAGGCCGGGCGTACGGCGCAGGCCCGTGGCGCTCAGTCCCACCTGTTCGGGAGTGACCTGGGCCCGCCGGGCCCGCAGATAGGCCCCGAGGCCACTGTCAACATCACCGCTCGCCCCGCTGCCTTTGTTGTGTGGTCCACGTGCCATGTGCCCATTGTGTCGTTCGGGCCGGGATAAGTCTCCTGCACCTCGGTGGCGCACGGTCCGTGCTTCCTGACGCGGATATGGAAACCGCGCCCACAACTGCGCCACCCCTCACCGTGCGTGTTCACAGATTCTTCCTCTCCTCCTCCCCTCGACATGCGAGAAGGCGCGGTGAGGGGCCCTGTTGTACCCCTGAACGTTGTTCCCCCGCAGAACCCGGTCTCCCACTCGGCGCGTGGGGACGGCAGGCTCCCCATAGCTTGAGGAGCAGTTCTTCCCTTTGTCCTCGGGCTGCGCGAGCGAAGCCCCGTCTGCGCGTTCCACCCGGCCATGCACGGAACCCGAGGACCGGGCATAGCCCGCCGCTCGCGGGCATTCGCTCGAACCGAGCTGACGCTGTCCCCGTCCACCTCCAGGAACCCCCGTGGAAATCTTCAAGCAGCCCGCCACAGCCAAGGGCCCCGCGCTGACCTTCACCGGTGATGTCTGGGTCGACCAGCTCTACGCCACTGCCGACCCCGCGGGCGCGAGCCTCCACCTGGTGCGGTTCGCGCCCGGCGCACGGACCCACTGGCACGCGCACCGGCTCGGCCAGACCCTGCGCATCGTCGAGGGGATCGCCCGCATCGGAACGCGCGACGGCACCGTCATCGAAGCGCACCCAGGCACCACGGTGCACATCGGCCCCGGTGAGGACCACTGGCACGGCGCCTCCCCCCACCGGTCCATGGCCCATCTCGTCCTGATGGACGGCGACGGCGACACCGTGCCGCAGACCGAGTGGGCCGAGGCCGTGGAAAACGGCGAGTACAACGCCCCCCGCACCAACGCCCGCTGACGACGGCCACCAACCGAACCGACAAGGAGCACCCACCCCATGCGCGCCACCCTCCTGTACGAGGCCGGCGACGTCCGCGTCGAGGACGTCCCGGACCCGCAGATCCAGCACCCGACCGACGCCGTCCTGCGCATCGTCCGTTCGTGCATCTGCGGCAGCGACCTCTGGCCGTACAAGAGCCAGACCTACACCGACACTCCGCGTCACATGGGCCACGAGTTCCTCGGCGTCATCGAGGAACTGGGCTCCGATGTACGGGAGTTCACAGTCGGCGACGTCGTCGTGGTCCCGTTCGTCTACTCCGACAACACCTGTACGTACTGCCGCGACGGCCTGCAGACCTCCTGCACACACGGCGGAACATGGGGCGTGAACGGCGTGGACGGCGGGCAAGGGCAGTACGCCCGCGTCCCGCAGGCCCAGGGCACCATGGTCAAGCTGCCCGTCGACGAGCACTCCGAGTTCCTGCCCGACCTGCTCACCCTCTCCGACGTGCTGTGCACCGGCTACCACGCCGCACACACCGCAGGCGTACGGAAGGGCGACACGGTCACCGTCATCGGGGACGGCGCCGTCGGCCTGTCCGCGGTACTCAGCGCCAAGCTGCTCGGTGCGGAACGCATCATCCTGATGGGCCGGCACCGCCGACGCACCGATCTGGGTGTCGAGTTCGGTGCCACCGACGTGGTCGCCGAGCGCGGCGAGGACGGCGTGGCCCGGGTACGCGAGCTGACCGGCGGCGAAGGCACACGCACTGTCCTGGAATGCGTCGGCCTGGAGGCCGCGCTCACCCAGAGTGCCGGTGTGGTCCGCGACGGCGGCACCATCAGCCGCGTGGGCGCGCCGCAGTACCCAGCGATCCCCTTCGCGTTCCCCGAGTTCATGCGCAACATCACCCTCACCGGCGGCGTCGCACCCGCACGCGCCTACATCGAGGAACTAATGCCGCACATCCTCGACGGGACGATCCGCCCCGGCCGCGTCTTCGACCGCACCATCGCCCTGGAAGACGTCGCCTCCGGCTACCAGGCCATGGACGACCGCCTGGCCCTCAAGGTCCTCATCGCCGACTGACCCGGCACACAACCACCCCACCAGCAAAGGACGTACGCAAGATGAGCACGCAGGGCCAGCAGACCAAGGAAGTCGCCGTCATCATCGGCCCCGGCAGCATCGGCCTCGCCATCGCCCGCCGCATCGGCGCGGGCCGGACCCTGCTGCTCGCCGCCCACAGCGAGCAGGCCGTCGAGGCAGCCGCCGAGCAGCTGCGCGGCGACGGCCACGACGTCGCCACCCGCGTGTGCGACATCGCCGACCACGACGCGGTCGAGGCCCTCGCCGACGAGGCCGCCGCTCTCGGCTCCGTCACCCAGGTCGTCCACGCCGCAGGCGTCTCGCCCACCCAGGCGCCCATCCAGCGCATCCTCCACGTCGACCTGCTCGGCACCGCAATGATTCTCGACGCCTTCGGCCGCGTCATCGCCCCCGGCGGCGCCGGCCTGGTCATCGCCAGCATGGCCGGGCACCGCGAAAGCCCGTACGAACCGGAGATCGAGCAGGCTCTCACCACCACCGAGACGTCAAAGCTGCTCGCGCTGCCGTTCCTGACGGACGAGCAGATCGGTTCCACCGTGCACGCCTACGCACTGTCCAAGCGCGCCAACTCGCTGCGCGTCCTGGCGGCCGCCAGCGCATGGGGCAAGCGCGGCGCCCGCGTCAACACGATCAGCCCCGGCGTCATCATCACGCCGCTCGCCCTGGACGAACTGTCCGGGCCGCGCGGCGAGTGGTTCGAGCACGTACGCAAGGTGTCGGCGGCCGGCCGGTTCGCCGGCCCCGACGAGGTCGCCGACGCGGCAGCCTTTCTCCTCGGCCGCAGCGCCGGCTTCATCACCGGCGCCGACCTCCTCATGGACGGCGGTGTCACCTCCGCCCTACGCACCGGCGAGCTCACCACGCCCTGAGCGACGGAACAACCGGCGGGCGCCGGCTGCACGCTGCCCCCGCACCCTGACTTCAGGCAGGGTGAGCCGTTCCGGGTGGAGCACATGGCCTCCGCACCCGCCGGTGCTTGCGGTCGGCCGCCGCACCGCCTGCCCGACGCGTCCCTGCGTACCGCCGCACCAGCACGGACCTGGGGTTTCTCAACCACCGTCGGAGGAAAACGATCACCATGAAGTGCCGTCCCCGTGGCCGCACCGGGTACAGGCCAGCCCGCTCGGCCCCGGCGCGATCAAGCGCACGACCGCGGGAAGCGATGCTGACGTGCCCGGTCACGGAGCACGGGCGCACGCTCCGCGTGCTGCCGACCGGCGCACTGTCCTGTTTGCGGCGGCAGCCGGAGCGGGGGGACTGGTCGTGCCCGGGTTGAGCGCCTGCACGGGGCGCGCCAGTCGACCATCGGCAGCAACCTGCACCGGTGCCACGCCGTCTCCGGCGCCGAGCGCGACCGTTGATGCGCGGGTCCTGTTGGTCTACTCCTCCCGGCCGGGGGAGAACTACTTCTACGGGGATCGCAAGGACCTGGAGATCGGCAACACCGAGGTCGTCGCGCGGATGATCGCCGACGCGCTCCCTGTCGACGTGTACCGCATCGAGGCGGCGGACCCATACCCGGACTCCTACGACGCCACCGTGGCGCGGAACGTCCGCGAGCAACAACGAGACGCCCGGCCAGACATCGCGACCCCACTTCCCCAGACGAGCGGCTACAACACACTGATCCTGGCCGGTCCGATCTGGAACGTGCGTCCGCCGATGATCATGCGGACCTTCCTGGACGGAGTGGACCTGGCCGGCAAGACGATCCTGCCGTTGGCCACCTACGCGGTCAGCGGACTGGGTGCCACGGTCGAGGAGTACACGACGGCGTGCCCGAGGTCCACGGTCGCCGAAGGTCTCGCAGTCCGTGGCGAGGAGGCGGCCGAAGCGCGAGGAGACCTCACCGACTGGCTTCGCGAGTCCGGCCTGTCGGCCTGACCGTCCCGGGTTCGGGAGCCCGGATACTCGTGGCGGTGCCTCTCGCGGCTCGAACGTCCGAACCGGTGTGGTCCTTCGGCGGGCTTGGCGACGGTGCACCAGCCGGCCAGGAGCACCAGGCGCTCGGCGGTGACGGCCCCCGGCGCAACCGGGGGGACGAAAGCTTCTCCACCCACCCGCTGCGACCTTGGATTCTACGTGTGTGCCGCTACCGCACATCCCGGAATGGGGGGCCCTGATGCACCCTCCCTTCGCGGCGGCAGAACCGGAAAACCCGCTATACGGTTTTGAAGGAAGCGCGTTTGGAAAGCCGACGCGCAGATTGTTCCTGCCGAGCCGGGAGCCGTAAGTGTGCCGCCCTCGTGCGGCGAATGTGAGGAATCATGGCTGGAGCGCGGAAGACTGTCCTCGTGGTCGGCGCGACGGGAAGCATCGGGCGCCATGCCGTCGCGGAGGCCCTGGCGAACGGCCACCGGGTACGGGCACTGGTCCGCTCCGCTTCCCGGGCCTCCATGCTGCCGGACGCAGCCGAGATCGTCGTGGGCGATGTGACGCGCCCGGACACGCTTCCCCAGGCCCTGGACGGCGTCGACGCCATCGTCTGGACCCTGGGCTCTTCCGGCGGCTCCCACACAGAGGCCGTCGATTACGCCGGAGTCCTCAACATCCTCAAAGCCCTGGACGGCCGGAGCCCGCACATCGCGCTGATGACCGCCATCGGCCTCACCGGCCGTCTTCCCGGGTATGCCGACCTGCAGGACTGGAAGCGCCGCTCCGAGCGCCTGGTCCGTGCCAGCGATCTGCCGTACACGATCGTGCGCCCGGGCTGGTTCGGCTTGAACGACGCCGATCAGCACCGGCCGGTCTTCCTGCAGGGCGACAAGCGCCGCTCGGGCAGCCCTTCCGACGGGGTGATCGCCCGCGAGGACATCGCCAAGGTCCTGGTCGCCGCCGTCGAGTGCGAGGAATCTCAGGGCCGCACCCTGGAGCTCGTAGCCGAGTCCGGCGTCTTTCCCGACGACCTGCGCCCGATGTTCGAGGCCCTGGAGCCCGACGCCGGCGGTTCACTGGACGGCGTCGGAGACCTGGCGAACATGCCGCTGGACAAGGAACCCTCCCGGGTGGCCGGTGACCTGGACGCGGTCCGCAAGATCCGTACGGTCTGATTCCCGACCGCCGCGCCTCAAGGGCGGTGACGGTGCATCCCTATGGCTTCGCGACACCCGAACGACCAGGTCGCGCGACACACGACGTCTGTTTCCCGGTACGTCTCGATGCCAGCGTCGACTGGGCCCCAGCTCCCCTGCGGACGGTGCTCGGCTCACAGGCACTGGGCAGCATCATCGACCCCCTGGAGAAGCGCCTGGACGCCTTCCGCGCCCAGAACGACCTGGCGGCTTCCACCGACTTCCTGCCTTGCGAATGACGCCCGCGCACCATGCGTAGCACGACCGCCGCCCACCACACCATCACGAATCGGAGCGCCACAGCATGAAGCACGTCCACCTCGGGGACCTAGACGTAGCCCGCATCGGTCTGGGTGCGATGGGCATGTCGCACGGCTACACCGACTCCGGCACGGACGAGACGGAGTCGATCCGCACCATCCACCGGGCCCTGGAACTCGGCGTCACACTCATCGACACCGCGGAGATCTACGGCCCGTACGTCAATGAGGAGCTGGTCGCCCGCGCGCTCAAGGGCCGTCGCGATCAGGTGGTGGCGACGAAGTTCGGGATGGTGTCCCACGCGGGCGACGGCCCGTGGAACCTGGACAGCAGCCCGGCCAACATCCGTACCGCGCTGGAGGGTTCGCTCCAGCGGCTCGGCACCGATCACGTCGACCTGTACTACCAGCACCGGGTCGACCCGAACGTGCCGATCGAGGACACGGTAGGCGCGCTCGCCGAACTGGTCACCGAGGGCAAGGTCCGCCACATCGGGCTCTCCGAGGCCGGAGTGGACACAATCCGGCGGGCGCACGCAGTACACCCCGTCACGGCCGTGCAGTCCGAGTACTCGCTGTGGACGCGCAGCATCGAAGAGCAGATCCTGCCCACGATCCGTGAACTCGGCATCGGCCTGGTGCCGTTCGCGCCGCTCGGGCACGGCTTCCTCACCGGCAAGGTCCGCTCGGCCGACAACTTCTCCGAGTCCGACTTCCGGCACGGCAACCCGCGCTTCACCGGCGAGAACTTCCAGCGCAACCTGCGCATCGTCGACGAGGTCGAGGCGGTGGCCGGCGAAGTCGGCGCCACCCCGGCCCAGGTCGCCATCGCCTGGCTGCTCGCCCAGGGCGAGGACATCGCGCCCATCCCCGGCACCAAGCGGGTCAGCCGCATCGAGGAGAACTGCGCCGCCGACGACGTCGAACTGACCGCGGCACAGATCGAGCGCCTCAGCAGCCTCCCGCCTGCCGCCGGGGACACGCACACCGAGGCCGGCAAGCGGATGCTCGAACGCTGAGAGGAGACGGATCGTGCCGCAGTCAACGGACGAGTCCGGCGTCGACCGCGAGGAGATCCTGGAGGTTCAACAGGTCTTTCTGGACGCGATGGTGGAGGGCGACACCGAGACACTCGGCCAGCTCCTCGACGACGACTTCACCCTGACCCACATGACCGGCTACGTACAACCCAAGGCCGAATGGCTCTCGGAGATGCGGGCGGGCCAGTTCGTGTACCACTCGATCGACACCAAAACCTCGACGCTCGACATCAGCGGTGACACGGCGCACCTGGTGCTCCGCACCCTGACTGACGCCGGGATCTACGGAGGCCGCGCCAATTGGCGCCTTGACCTGGCCAGCGACTACCGGCGTGAGGGCGACACCTGGGCGGTGCTGCGCACCGTGGCCTCGACCTGGTGAGCGCGGTCTCAGTACGGAACGTGAGGCCGGCGCGCCTGCTGCTGGCCGCCGAGGCTGTCCCATCACCGCGCCACCCGCGCCCGCCAGCTCCCAGCTGCACCGCCCGCCGGAGAGCACCGGTTGAGAGCTTCGCGCGGCCGACACCACGAACCCTGAAGGGGTTGAGGGCGTGTTGGGCGTATGTCGCCCAGCCCGGCACGCCCTACAACGATCCTCTCCTCCTCCTGCTGAACGTGACCGCGTCGAGTGCCGCCGACGCGCGGGCCACGAACCATCCCGTGCCACCCGGCCCTCAGACCTGAGAGGTCGGTGCCCCGTTCCGCATGTCCGGTACGGGCGAGGTGGACGGAACGCGTCGGCGCCCCGAGGGGGAGCGATATTCGGGGGTATGACAGGGCCCCCCATTGAGCGCGCCCGGCTCTGTTGACCCGCGCTATAAAGGGAGGGAAAGAGCCTTCTGTTCACTGAACGGTCGTTGGACTGAAGTGACTAGCCCAGGCTCGGGCATCAAGAAAGAACCCGATCCTGGGCGAAGAATGTGCCATACAATGCCGCCCACCCCTTGCATCAGGAGAACACGATGAAGTACACAAAATTCGGCAACACCGGCATGGACGTATCCCGCATATGCCTGGGCATGATGAGTTTCGGCAAGCCGGGAACCGAGAACGGGCTCTTCCCGTGGGCCCGCGACTTCGATGACGCCAAGTCGATCTTCGGCAAGGCCGTCGAACTGGGGATCAACTACTTCGACACTGCGAACGTCTATCAGCTCGGCACGAGCGAAGAGGTCACCGGTCACCTGATCCGGGACTTCGGTCTCGATCGCGACGACATCGTCGTCGCCACCAAAGTGCGAATGGAAATGCGCGCCGGAAAGCCCAACGGCGGCGGACTTTCACGGAAGGAGATCCTCAGCGAGATCGACAAGAGCCTGACACGCCTGGGCCTCGACTACGTCGATCTATACACGATCCACCGGCTCGACCCGCTGACGCCGATGGAGGAGATGATGGAAGCACTCCATGACGTAGTGAAGAGCGGAAAGGTCAGGTATATCGGAGCTTCGACGATGTACGCCTGGCAATTCGAGAGGCTCCAGAGCATCGCCGAGAAGAACGGGTGGACCAAGTTCGTCTCGATGCAGAACCACTACAACCTGATCTACCGTGAGGAAGAGCGCGAAATGCTTCCTCTGTGCGAGGATCGCAAGGTGGCGCTCACTCCGTGGAGCCCGCTGGCCGGTGGCCGCCTGGCACACCCGTGGGGTACGGTGACGCCGCGCGTCAAGATCGACGAAGTGTCGAAGTGGGTATGGGACAGCACCAACGACCTGGACAAGGTCGTGGTCGACAACCTCGAACAGCTCGCGAAGAAGCGCGGCATCCCGATGGCGCAGATGTCACTGGCCTGGATGTTGAGCAAGCCCTACATCACCGCCCCCATCGTCGGCACGACAGCCGTCCAGCATGTTGAGGACGCGGTCGCGGCCCTGGACGTCGAACTCACCGACGAAGAGATCCAAGAGCTGGAAGAGCCGTACGTCACCCACCCCGTACTCGGCATGATGTAGGCACGGACCCTGGATACCGGCGGCCTCCGGTTGGCCCACGCCCCGGAGGCAGGGTGCGGCAGGCGAGCACCCCCGTACAGCACTGCCCCGGTCAACTGGCCGCTGTCCATGAGCGACGAGCTGGCAGTCGACGTCATCGTGCCGTCCGGGGCCGGCGCGCTCATCGACTTGCCCAATTGCCCGCAGCCAAGGTCAACCATGGCGTCGATCCGCCTCCCCCCAGCCTTCGGCACCCGCCGCAGCACGAGCACGACGACCCCGGTCGCGGTCGGCACATCGATCCAGAAGATGGACCGTCAGGGGCTCCGGTGCGGCCGTCCGCAACCGCTCCCATGCGGCCGCGAGTTGTGTCAGCAAGCCCGGCTTTTCGCCTTCCCCGCTCGTCAGGTCAGCCCATGTGAACGACCCGGCAGGCTGCGACCACTTCACCTGCAATGTGTGGCGTCGCAGCCCCGATTTGAATTGGAAATCATCAGCCACACCGGCCTCTGGATCCGCCACTCGGATCCATTCCAGCGTCGGGAATTTGGCAAGCACCACGCGAGCGGCCAACCAGTATTGCCCGCCGAAGCCCACGACGGCCGCTGCCTCACCCCTACTTGGCTGCAACAGAACCCTCTGCCCACATTGCCCCAGCTTCCCAGCATGACCCGAGGGCCACATCTTTCGCACAGCAGAGCAGTCCAGGCAGCCCGAGGCCGCATCGAGGATGGATACGCCGTTACGGCTTGTCCACGACGGCGTAATTCCCCAGGGGCTGTGGTCACGTAATTCCCCAAGGCCCCGCGGGGTCAGACCTCATCGAATGGTTCGTCACTCCATCTGAACCAAGCACGAGCGTCACTGATGTGCAGAAGGAACTCAGCCACCGGACCTGACGGGGCCACCAGTGACAAGGTGTCCGCGATCCGGTCGTAGGAGTCGTCGAACCGCTCGTACTCCTCCGCCTCCAGCAGAGCCAGCGACTCGTCGAACCACGGCTTCACCTCTTCGAACGTCGGCGTGGGAACGAAGCGACCGTTCAGCCATGGAAAGTCGGCCTCGTCGATCACGATCTCGCCGAGCAGATACTCCTGCCGCATCAGTCGCCAGACTTCGCCCTCGAAACCCATCCCGCCAGCTCTCCATCCATGTCCTGGTGTCGCCGGGCAGCCTCTCACGCAGCGAGGACAACGAGGCAGGAGCGCCAGCAAGCTGCTGGCAAGCCGTATCGACGCTCCTGCGCACGATGGATCAGGACCGGCAGGGGTTGTCGCTGGGGTTCTTGGGGCGCTTGTTGGGCCGGTAGCTGGGTCCGTTCATGATCACCTGGTGACTCGCATTGATCAGCCGGTCCAAGAGGGACTCGGCGACGACGGGGTTGGGGAAGAGCGGATACCAGTCGCTGGGCGCCCGGTTGCTGGTGATGATCAAGGACCGTCCCTGCCGCTCGGAGATGAGTTCATAGAGGTCGTCGGCCTGCGGGGCAGTCATCTGACGCATGGCGAAGTCGTCGAGGATCAGCAGGTCGGGACGGACCGGCGCCTGCGGGCCACAAAACGTCCTCCCGCCGGGACGTGTCGCTCCGCTGATACGGACGCCGTACGTCCCGGTCTTCCCCAGGAGAATCTCCATGACCAGCACGGCTCCCGCGAACACACACCCCGGCAAGGCACCCGCACCCGAACCCGCCCCCGAGGTCGAGCTCTCGATCGGCGGCATGACCTGTGCCTCGTGCGCGGCCCGGATCGAGAAGAAGCTCAACCGCATGGACGGGGTCACGGCGACCGTCAACTACGCCACGGAAAAGGCGAAGATCTCCTACCCGGACGGAATCGACGTCGCCGACCTCATCGCCACCGTCGAGAAGACCGGCTACACCGCCCAGGAGCCGCCTCCCCCCACTCCCACGGCCGGCGACCCGGCCCAGGCGCACGCGGCTCCCCCTGCCGCGGACGGCGAGCTGACCGCCCTGCGAGAGCGCTTGTTCGTCTCGCTCGCGCTGTCGGTCCCGGTGGTCCTGATGGCGATGGTCCCGGTCCTGCAGTTCGACAACTGGCAGTGGCTGTCGCTCACTCTGGCCGCGCCGGTCGTCGCATGGGGCGCCTTCCCCTTCCACAAGGCCGCCTGGACGAACGCGCGGCACGCCGCCGCGACCATGGACACGCTGGTGTCCATCGGCACGCTCGCCGCCCTGGGCTGGTCGGTGTGGGCGCTGTTCTTCGGGCACGCCGGCATGCCGGGCATGCGGCACGCGTTCGAGCTCACCGTCTCCCGCACCGACGGCTCCTCCTCCATCTACCTGGAGGCCGCGGCCGGCGTGACCACGTTCATCCTCGCTGGGCGCTACCTGGAGGCGAAGTCCAAGCGCAAGGCGGGAGCGGCGCTGCGCGCGCTGATGGAACTGGGCGCCAAGGACGTCTCGGTGCTGCGGGACGGCAAGGAAGTACGCATACCCGTCGGACAGTTGGCCGTCGGCGACCACTTCGTCGTACGGCCCGGGGAGAAGATCGCGACCGACGGGATCGTCGTCGAGGGCGCATCGGCGGTGGACGCCTCGATGCTGACCGGCGAGTCGGTGCCGGTGGACGTCACTGCCGGCGATACCGTGACCGGGGCGACCGTGAACGCCGGCGGCCGGCTGGTCGTGGAGGCAACCCGCGTGGGCGCGGACACGCAGCTCGCGCGGATGGCGAGGCTGGTGGAGGACGCGCAGAACGGCAAGGCCGAAGTGCAGCGGCTCGCCGACCGCATCTCCGGGATCTTCGTCCCCATCGTCCTGCTGATCGCCCTGGCCACGCTCGTCACCTGGTTCGACGTCACGGGTGATGCGGCCGCCGCCTTCACCGCCGCCGTGGCCGTGCTGATCATCGCCTGCCCCTGCGCCCTCGGCCTGGCCACCCCCACCGCCCTCATGGTCGGCACCGGCCGCGGCGCCCAGCTCGGCATCCTCATCAAGGGACCCGAGGTCCTGGAGTCCACCCGCCGCGTCGACACCGTCGTCCTCGACAAGACCGGCACCGTGACCACGGGCCGCATGCAACTCCAGGACGTCTTCACCGCACCCGGCGTCGACAAGACCGAACTGCTGCGACTGGCAGGCGCGTTGGAGCACGCCTCGGAACACCCCATAGCCCAGGCCATCGCCACCGGCGCCGCCCAGCAGACCGGCAGCCTGCCCGTGCCGGAGAGCTTCGAGAACATCGCCGGCCTCGGCGTCCAGGGCGTCATCGACGGCCACGCCGTACTCGTCGGCCGGGACACGCTCCTCGCCCAATGGGTCATCGAACTGCCCCCGACGCTGGCCGAGGCCAAGGCCGCGGCGGAGGCAGAGGGACGTACGGCGGTCACCGTCGCCTGGGACGGCGAGGCGCGCGGTGTCCTCACCGTCGCCGACGCGATCAAGGAGACCAGCGCCGAAGCAGTGGCCGAACTGCGCCGGCTCGGGCTCAGGCCGGTCCTGCTGACCGGCGACAACCAGCTCGTCGCCGAGTCCGTGGCCAGGGCCGTCGGCATCGACCAGGTGATCGCAGAGGTCCTCCCCGAGGACAAGGTGGCCGTCGTCAAACGGCTGCAGAGCGAAGGCCGTACGGTCGCGATGGTCGGGGACGGCGTCAACGACGCGGCTGCCCTCGCCACCGCCGACCTCGGACTGGCCATGGGCTCCGGCACCGACGCGGCGATCGAGGCGGGCGACCTCACCCTGGTACGCGGCGACCTGCGGGTGGCCGCGGACGCGATCCGCCTGTCCCGAAGGACCCTCGCCACCATCAAGGGCAACCTCTTCTGGGCCTTCGGCTACAACGTCGCAGCCCTGCCGCTCGCCGCCGCCGGCCTGCTCAACCCGATGATCGCCGGCGCTGCTATGGCCTTCTCCTCGGTGTTCGTCGTCACCAACAGCCTGCGCCTGAGGTCCTTCCGATAGGCCCGCCCAGCTGAGCAGCAACGATGACCGCGGACGGCCGACACCATCAAGGCGGCGGCAGCCGGAGGGCAGGTGGGACTCGTGCAGGACGCGGCGTCGGCGGATCGGCAGGCGATCCACGAGGAACTGGAGCGGGCCCGCATGGCGTTCCACCGGCGGCTCGACGGCGCCACCGGCGCCGACCTGCGCCGGGGCACCGATGGCACCCGGTGGAGCAACGGGCACCTGCTGTTCCGCATGCTCTTCGGCTACATCCTGACATGTTTCCTGCTCGTGCTGTTGCGGCTGTTACGTCATGACGGTTGCGGACCTCTACCGGTACCCGACCCAGCACTTCGACTTCCACCGTCAACGATTCACACTGACCGGGAACTGGTGAGGTGCGGCCTGCAACGGCAGTTCCACCAAGCCGTTCGACGTCGTCAACTACCTGGGCCCGGTCGGCGGCGCCAGGATCTTCGGCCGCCGTTTCGGATGGCAACCACGCCCCGGTCTGGCAGGACTGCAACGGCAACGTCTATACCCACTACCTCCAGAACGAGAACGCGGTGCACTCCCTGGAGCACGGCGCCGTCTGGGTCACCTACAGCGACAAGGCCGCGCAGGCGGACGTGCAGTTGCTCGCGGCGAAGGTGCAGAAGACGCCGTACACCCTAATGAGCCCCTACAAGAGCGAGTCGTCGCCGATCACGCTGTCCGCCTGGGGACACCAACTGAACGTGAAGGCAGCGGATTTCGTCCGTTGGGCCAGAATCCTGAACCCACAGACCCGATGAGACGTTTCCGCAGGTCGGAAGCCTGTACAGGTGGGCGGCCGGGACTCGAACCCAGGGCCGACGGATTATGAGTCCATTGGGGATCTTGGCGGTCCTTGCCGATCAGTGCCGATTCACGCCGTTCTTGCAGGTCAGACATGCTGATCTATGTCAGCCCTTGGCAGTGCCTGTTGGTCTGTTCCTGTCCTTGTGGCCCCTCAACGGCCCGTGGAGGTCGATGAGTTCGACGGTCGTCACGGAAGCAGCCATGTCCGCACAGTTCAACCACGGGGCTAGAACCTTCGCACAGCGGATTTCCCTTCCAACGTGCAAAGGCCCCGACCCTCTACTCCGGGCGGAGCCTCTGCGGCCAGTTCCGCAGGCCAAACGCTGTCTCGTCCCCCTATCCAGCTCAGTCGACTTCTCCCAGAGCGAGCTGACGGGATCGGGCGGACGTCTGACCCTCGGGTGGTCGGCCCTGTGTCGGTCGGCTGTGGTCAGGCTTCCGGGCGCCGTGTCGCCGGCTGATCGCTGCTGCCGTGCGCCAGCGAGGCGCGAATCCCCTGGCGGCAGACGTCGAGGATTTCGTCCGCCAGCGGAGAATCGTCGGGGCATGCCCGCGACAACATGACCGCGCCGACCGAATGGGCGAGCATGTCGATCAGCGTGGTGCGGTCCACGCGCGGGTCCGCATCCCCCGGCGTGTCGCCTGGGGCCTGAAGGACCGTCAGCAACTGCTCGATCCCGGCGGCGAACTCCGCTTTGATGCCCGCCGGCTGACGTGCGGCATCGCCGCCGAGGGCCGCGATGGTGCACCCGTCGCCGCGCCCGTCGCGATGCTCCCGGGAGACGTAGCTCTCGACGAACTCGGCCGGCCCCAGGCCTTCTGTCCGTGCCGCGATCTGCGAGAGCCCGCTCGCGGACGCTTCGGCCATCAGATCGGCCTTGGAGCGGAAGTGCTTGTAGAACCCGCCATGGGTGAAGCCAGCGGCCGCCATCAGTTCCACCACGCCGACGCCGTCATAGCCGCGGTCGCGGAAGAGTCCGGCGGCTGTCGCGACGATGTGCGCACGGTTCTGCTCCGCCTGCGCCTTGGTCACTCGCATGGTTGGCCTCCCCATCCACGGTCGACACTCGACGGTCAAGCATACATAGATGTCGATCGGCATCTAAGGGCTTGACTTTTTATATTACGACCGTCATCGTATTGCTCATCCCCGCCAGAAAGGCTCAGGCCATGAGCGATACGCATGTGACCGCCCCGACGCAGTACGTCGAGGTCGACGGCGACCGGTTCGCCTACCGACGCTGGGGCAAGCCCTCCGGCGTCCCGATCTTCCTGGTCCAGCACTTCCGCGGGGGAATGGACCACTGGGACCCCCTGCTCACCGACGGCCTGGCCGAAGGCCGAGAGGTCATCCTCTTCAACGGGCGCGGCATCGCCTCGTCATCCGGCACGCCGCGCAACCGGATGGAGGACATGGCCGACGACATCGCCGCGGTCATCCGGGCTCTTGGGCTGGAGCAGGTCGATCTGCTCGGGTTCTCGATCGGCGGCTGGCAGGTGCAGGAGGTCGCGCTGCGCCACCCCCAGCTGGTGCGCAAGCTCCTCCTGCTCGGCACCGGCCTGCGCGGCGGGGACCCGACGATGGACCCCAAGGTGCCCGAGGTGGCGCTGAATCCGGTCCCCGGCCTGGAGGACTTCCTCTTCCTGTTCTTCGGCCGTTCCGAGGCCGCGGTCGAAGCGGGCCGGGCCTTCTGGGAGCGCCGCCACCAGCGGGCCGACCAGGACCCGCCGAGCTCGCCCGCGGTCGGGCAGGCACAGTTCGAAGCGGCCACCGCCTACGGGGAACCGCTGCCCGGCGAGAACCCCTACGCCTTCCTGAACGCGATCACCCAGCCGACGCTGGTCCTCAACGGCACGAACGACGTGATGATCGCCTCGATCAACTCCTGGCACCTCGCGCAGAACATCCCGAACGCCCAACTGCTGATCTACCCCGACGCCGGGCACGCAGCGCAGTTCCAGTACCCCGAGCGGTTCCTGAAGCACGCCCTTCAGTTCCTCGACGAGTAAGCAGCCGCGCCCGAAAGGCGAACGGCACGTCCTGGGTGTGCCCCCACGCCCGAAGAACCACCTGACGAGAAGAGACAGACATGAAGATCGAAGGTTCGGTAGCTCTGGTGACCGGCGCCAACCGTGGCATCGGCAAGGCCTTCGCGGACGAGCTCCTCGCCCGCGGTGCGACCAAGGTGTACGCGGCTGTCCGCGATGTCGCCACCATCACGGACCCGCGGCTCACGCCCGTCGCGCTGGACGTCACGGACCCGGCAGCTGTCGCCGCGGCCGCTGCCGAGTTCGCCGACGTCTCGATCGTCGTGAACAACGCCGGTGTCGCCGGCGCCAACTTCCCCCTCTCCGCGTCGCTCGACGTGGCGCGTAGCGAGCTTGAGGTGAACTACTTCGGGCTCATCTCCATGACGCGGGCGTTCGCCCCGGTCGTGGCGGCCAACGGCGGCGGTGCTTTCGTCAACATGCTCTCGGTCGCCTCATGGGCGGCCTACCCGGTAGCCGCGACGTACGGGGCGTCGAAGGCAGCCGCGTGGAGCTACACCAACGCCGCCAGGCAGCAGCTCAAGACACAGGGGACCGAAGTCGTCGCCGTCCACGTCGGACCGGTCGACACCGACATGCAGGCCGGCTTCGACGTCCCCAAGACCCCGCCGACCGACGTGGCCCGCAGCGCCCTGGACGCGCTGGAGGCAGGCCGGCCCGAGGCCGTCGTCGACGAGATGAGCCGCAACGTGAAGTCCACGCTGCACGACGACCAGGCCCTGCTGTACCCGGCCATCGAGGCGCAGTTTGCCGGGCAGCTGGGCGACTGACCCACGGGAGTGCCGCGCGAGGTCGAGTCCGCGGTTCGGGCCCCGCAACGGTCACCGCGGTGTGGTCGAGGCGGGTGTCCGGTACCGCCGCGGGCAGCGGGCCACGAAGTCGGACTTCTGCGCGCGGCCGACCTCCAGCATCGCCGCGTACGACTGCTCAAGAACTCCGGAAGCCCCCCCGCACGCCCCGGAACCCTTGCTGCGCTGGCCACCACCCACCAAAACATCATGTTCGTAATGTAATCCGCCGATGCTCATGGCGGATGCCGACAACCCGAGGAATCACGCATGCTCGACAGTCTGTGGACCCCGACCGTCGCCGGGAAGATCTCCCTGCCGCACCGTCTGGCGATGTCCCCCCTGACCCGCAGCCGGGCCACTCCGGAAGGCGTGCCGACCGAGCTGAACGCCGAGTACTACGCCCAGCGCGCCTCGCACGCCCTCATCATCACTGAGGGCACCCAGCCCTCCGCGGACGGCCAGGGCTATGTGGTGACCCCGGGCATCTACACCGACGAGCACATCGCCGGCTGGCGCAAGGTCACCGACGCCGTCCACAAGGCCGACGGACGCATCGTCATCCAGCTCATGCACGTCGGACGGATCTCCCACCCCGACAACACCCCCCACCACCGCCAGCCCGTGGCCCCCTCCGCGATCAAGCCGGCAGGCCAGATGTTCACCGCCTCCGGGATGCAGGAGATGCCGGAGCCGCGCGAGCTGACCACCGAGGAGGTCGCCGCGACGGTCGAGGACTTCCGGCGCGCCGCCGCGGCAGCCATCGCCGCAGGCGCCGACGGCGTCGAGATCCACGGCGCCAACGGCTACCTCATCCACCAGTTCCTCTTCCCCACCACCAACCAGCGCACCGACCAGTACGGCGGCTCCCTCGACAACCGCATCCGCTTCGCGGTCGAGGTCGCCACCGCCGTGGCCGACGAGATCGGAGCCGACCGCACCGGCATCCGCTTCTCCCCCGGCAACCCCTTCCAGCTCGGCGACCTCACCGAGGACGACACCCACGAGCTCTACCCGCACCTCGTACGCGCCCTCGCCCCCCTCGACCTCGCCTACCTGCACCTCGCCCACGGCGGCGACGACGAACTCCTGGGCACGCTGCGCGAGCTGTGGCCGAACACACTGATCCTCAACCGCGCCGGCACCGACATCGCCACCCGCGCCAAGGACATCGACAACGGCGTCGCCGACGTCATCACCGTGGGCTCGATGGCCCTCGCCAACCCTGACCTCGTGGAGCGCGTACGCGTCGGCGCTCCCCTGAACGACCCCGACCCCGCCACCTTCTACGGCGGCGGCGCGGCTGGCTACACCGACTACCCCACCCACGCCGCCTGACCACAGCCCCCAGCGCCGGAGGGAGTCGCCTTCCTCGGGCGCTTCGGCGTACGCACGCCAGGGCATAGATGCTGAACGTCCGCGCGCGTGACGAGCGCGGGTCCTGGGGTGCGACCCGAGCGGCAGCGTCGTCGATCACGGTGAGCACCCCGTCGGTGTACGCGCGTCGGGTCGCGTCCGCGCCGCGAGCGATCTCGTCGAGCAGGGCGGCCGACGGGCAGCCGTGCTCAGAACTGTCACGGTGCTGCACCGAGAGACAGGCCCGCAGGATCTGCTCCATCCCGGCCTGGCCGGGCACCGCCGCACCCACAGCCTCGCACTGCGCGCGCAGCTGGTCGGCGACCGCCGTCGCGACCAGATCGTCCTGGAGTCGAAATGGGCGTAGAACGCACCCTTGGTCAACCCCGCAGCGGCCATCAGCGCAACGATCCCCGAACCGTCGATCCCGTCGCTCTTGAACCGACGCCCAGCGGTCTCACCGGACGATCGGCCCCGATCTGGCCGACGTCAGCGCCGACGGCGCGATCACCAAGGCCCCGTGCGGCGGCGACCACGGCCGTCGCAAGGGTGAGCCAGATCCACCGGTCAGTGGCCTGAGGTCACGGCGAGCGGGCCGAACAGGTTGACCTCCAGTTGGAGACGGACACCGGAGGTGTCGGTGTCGAGCACGGAACCGACGCGGGCGATCCCGGTGTTGTCACCACGACGCTCACGTCCTGCGCGATCCCGGCGGCGCGGGTTACCTAGGCGGGGCCCGTCACGTCGAGGTGGAGCGGGATCAGCCGGGGGGCGTCGGCGACGATCGTGCGAGGGTCGCGGGCGGCGGCGTAGACCTTCGCGGTACCGCGGTCGAGCAGTTGCCGGACGAATTCGCGGCCGAGGCCCGGTTCGCGCCGGTGACCAGGGCGATCTGGCCGCCGAGCCGAGTCACGAGACCTTCTCCGTGAGGGTTGTGGGGCGGTATCCGGCGCCACGATCCACCTGCGGTTGGTGGGAGCGTGACGTCGGATACGGCCGGCTGGGCGTGGAATCCGGAAGATCGCCGGACGGTGACGAGCTAAGTGGTACTCAGGCGCCGAGATGCCGGCGCAGCCACTGGCCCATCTGCTCGATCGCCTGGTCGACCTCGGGTACGCGTCCGGCGCCGAGGATGAAGGAGTGTTGCCCCTCGGGCATCGGGTGCACCTCGGAGGTGACCTTGAATTCGGTGAGCCGTTGTGCGAGTGCGGCGCCGTCGCCGGCGAGGGTCTCGTACGCGCCGTAGTGCACGACGGTGGGCGGGAGGCCGGTCAGGTCGGCGTTGACGAGGCTGAGCCGCGGGTCGGCGAAGTCCAGGTCCGGGTCCTGCACAAACGCTGCCCGCATCTGCTCGAGGATGTTGCGGCTGAGCATCTTGTCGTGTTCCTCGTTCTCATCCACCTTGGGGTTGGTGAGGGTGACGTCGGCCCATGGCGAGATGCTGACGATCGCACCGGGGGTGGGCTCGCCCTTGGCGAGCAGCCGCAGGGGCAGCATGACGGCGAGGGTGCCGCCGATGGAGTGGCCGGTGCTGCCGATGTTCTGCGGCTCGTAGCCCTGTGCGAGCAGCCATCGGTAGGCGGTCTCGACGTCGTCGAGCTGTGCCGGGTAGGGGTGTTCGGGGGCGTGGCGGAAGTCCACGACGAGCGAGCGGATCCCGGCGGCTTTCGCGATGTGGCCGGCGGCCTTGCGGTCCGAATGCATGGAGGCGGTGACTGAGCCACCGAAGTGGAAGTGCAGCAGCGCCCGGTCAGGGGCGGCGCCGGCGGGGATGGCCCAGAGCGCGGGGACGCCGTCGGCGTCGACCTCGGCGTAGGTGACGTCTTCCGGTTCGGCGGTCGCCAGGTGGTGCGTCTCGGCGACGTCGCGCACGACGCCCAGGTCCAGGCCCGGCGTCATCCACTTGGCGCGCACGCTGTCCAGGAACTTCGCGAACTGCTGCGCCTGCGGACTGATTCCCATGATGACACTCCTGTCTGTGCTGGGCACTCGTGGTGCCCAGCCGGTTCGGTGATGCGGCAAGGTGCTGGCGTGCTGCCCGAAAATTAAATTATGATCGTACGCTAAATGCGGCCCGGGGTGGCGGTCAGCGGCCGGCTGGACGAGTGAAGGAGGGTGCGGGGCCCGATACGGGCGAGAGCGCAAGCAAGGAGACGCGGCGGCGGATCATCGAGACGGCTGGGCGTCGGTTCAAGAACGACGGGATCGACGGTTCGGGGATCGCCGCGCTGACGGCCTGATGCCGGTCGCTCTCACGGGGCCGGACGAGATTCGCCCCGCCCCCGCGGCTGTCAGAACATCGTGTTGTCGTTGGCGGCGGTCTCGGGCATGGCCTGTTCGGAGCTCCAGTGCTCGACGATCCGGGCATCGCGGACCCGGAAGAGGTCGATGACCGACCGGCCACGCTCGCTCGGAGTGTCGACGTAGTGGCTGTGCACGGCGACCAGGTCGCCTTCGGCGATGACGCGTTTCGGTGTGACACTCGACTGCGGGAACTTGTCGAAGTAGCTGCCCAGGTCGGCCTTGAGGCCGGCCGCGCCGTCGGAGATGTTCGGGCTGTGTTCGTGGTAGTCGGCGCCCACGTAGGCGTCGATGGCGGTCAGGTCCTTGCGGACCAGCAGTTGGTCGACGAACGCGGTGACCAGTTCCTTGTGGTACGCGGTGAACCACCGCTGCCCGACCGCGTCGGTCCGCGGCTCGCTGAGCGTGGCGAACATGTCGTTGCCGCTGGCCGTGGTGGCGGGCACTTCCTGAATGATGTCCCAGTGCTCGGCGATCTTGCCGTCCTGGAAGCGGAACAGGTCGAACACGGCCAGACCCTCGGTGCCCGGCACCATGACGTAGCGGGAGTGCAGCAGCACCAGATCACCGTCGGTGATGATCCGGCGGGGCTCGAAGGCGGCCTGCGGGTACTGCTGTCGCATGGCGCCGCTGAAGTATTTGAGGGCGTCGGCTCCGTCGGGCGCCAGGGGGTTGTGCTGGATGTAGGAATCGGGCCGCACGACCCGATCGACGATGGCCGTGTCGCCGAGGACGAACACGTCATGCAGCAGTTGGCTGGCAATTTGTGCCTTGCTGTCTCGTACGGTCATCACGATCTTGCCGGTGGTGCGGCCGGTTTCGCCGAGCGTGTGCGCCTTCGCGGCCTCGGCGAGCGGGAAGGTGGCCTCGATGTGGGCGCGCAGCGCGCCGGTCTCGACGAGGGCGGCGATGGCCTGCATGCCGCCCTGGTCGGCCTCGACCAGCAGCGACTCGTAGCGGATCCCCCGCTCGGCGATCGCCGCCAGTTCGCCGGCGTCGACGGGTACCGGAAGGATCGAGACGAGGGTGCCGCCCGGGCGCAGCACGGCCACGGATCGGGCGCGGGCGGCGGAGTCACGGGAGATCGGGTCGAGGACCACGTCGATGTCGCTGAGCACCTCGGTGAAGTCGACGCTGTGGTAGTCGATGACCTCGTCGGCACCGAGGGATCGCAGGAAGTCGTGTTTGGCGGCGCTGGCGGTGCCGATCACGTACGCGCCGCGGGCCTTGGCGATCTGCACGGCGAGGTGACCGACGCCGCCGGCCGCCGCGTGGATCAGGACTCGCTGCCCGGCCCGGACGTCGGCGGTGTCGACCAGTGCCTGGTAGGCGGTCAGCGCGGCCAGCGGCAGCGCACCGGCTTGGACGTGGTCGATGCCGGCGGGCTTGTGCGTGAAGACGCGGGCCGGCCCGGTCACGTACTCGGCGTGCGAGCCGACTCCGCCCGGGTAGGGCAGCATGCCGAAGACCTCGTCGCCGGGCTTGAACAGGGTGACGCCCACGCCGACGGCCTCGACGACGCCGGAGACGTCCCAGCCGAGCACCAGCGGCATCCGGGCGATGGTCGCGGACCGGGCACGGTTCCCCCAGTCGGTCGGGTTGACCCCGGCCGCGTGGACGGCGACCAGGATCTCGCTCACCCCTGGCGCCGGTTTGGGCAGCAGGGTCTCCTGCAGCACGTCGGGGGTACCGTAGGTGTCCTGGCTGATGGCTCGCATGGTCTCGGTGTCCGTCATGGGCCCAGCCTGGCCGCCGTCACAGGCCCCTACAATGGCGTGATCGCCAATTTTCGACGGGATCCTGCCGTGATCAAGGTGCACCGCGTCGTTGTCCTCGCCTCACACGGGGTGTACCCGTTCGACCTGGGCATTCCCCACCGCGTCTTCGGCGCCGCGGACGGCCGCTACGAGGTCGTGACCTGCACCATCGACGGTCACCCGGTGCGCACCAACGCGGACTACTCCATCACCGTCGAGCACGGCCCGGAGGCGTTGCGCACCGCCGACACCGTCATCATCCCGCCGTTCCACACCGGCAACCCCCGCCGTCAAACGCCGGTCGACCTGGCGCAAGTCCTCGCGTACGTGGCCCCCGGCACCCGGATCGTGTCCACCTGCACCGGCGCCTTCGTGCTGGCCGCGGCGGGGCTGCTCGACGGGCACCGGGCCACCACCCACTGGCACGCCACGGGCCTCTTCCGGGAGTGGTACCCGCAGGTGGAACTCGACCCGAACGTCCTGTTCGTCGACGAAGGCGACGTGCTGACCTCGGCCGGTGCCGCTGCCGGCATCGATGTCTGCCTGCACCTTGTCCGCAAGGACCACGGCAGCGAGATCGCCAACCGTGTGGCCCGCACCTGCGTCGTCCCCCCGTGGCGCGACGGAGGCCAGGCGCAGTTCATCGAACACCCGGTCCCCGACGCAACGGCGAACGACACGTCCGCCGCCCGGCAGTGGGCGCTGCAGAACCTGCACAAGCCGCTGACCCTGAGCGACCTTGCCGAGCAGTCGAACATGAGCCAGCGCACCTTCGCCCGCCGCTTCAAGGAAGAAGTCGGCTTGAGCCCCGTACGCTGGCTCATCCAGCAACGCGTCGACCGGGCCCGGCAGTTGCTGGAATCCACCGACCTGCCGGTCGACGACATCGCCGGCCAGGTCGGCTTCGCCAGCGGCACCTCGCTGCGCGAACACCTGCACGCCGCTATCGGCGTCACACCACTGGCCTACCGGCGTACCTTCCGAGGCCCACTGGCAACGAGCCGTGCCGCCGCGGCGGATGCTCGGCGGGACGGTCAAGTATGTCGCCCTGGATCGTAAAAAGTATGTACGCCATACCATCGGCTGCGCCGGGGACAGGTATCGGTCGCGGGTATGACAGCAAACGCACCCGTGAGTCGAGCTGTGTCCTGACACGCTGATCCTCACCCCGGGCCGGCGCCGACATCGCCTTCCAGGCCAAGGACATCGACAACGGCATCGCCGACGTCGCCACCGTGGGCTCGATGGCCCTCGCCGACCCCGACCTGGTCGAGCGCATCCGCGCCGGCGCACCCCTGAGCACCCCCAACCCCGCCACCTTCTACGGCGGCGGCGTGGCCGGCTACACCGACTACCCGACCTACCGCCTGACCGGAACGCCTTGCGCGAGGAAGTCGCCTTCCTCGGGCGCTTCGGCGTACGTACGACACAGTCGGCACCGGTGTTCCGGCGATGACCTCGAGGTCGCGCCGCGCGGCTCCGATCCGGTTCGGCCCACTTCCCATGACCAGGGCATCCCCGGCGAATGCATCCTGACCGAAGCCGACCACGCCGGCAGGAGGGCCGTCGTCGGTCGAAGCCGGCGCCATGCGTACCCATGTCGAAGCGGTCTGCCTTCTCACCGCGGCCGCCAAGGCACCACGCCCTCGGGGTGCGACCGCACCACGGGCAAGGACGAGCAGGTTCGAGACACGGCCGGCGGAGGCGTCGAGGCCGGCGTACGTGATGTGGTCGTCACCGAAGACGATCGCGGTGCGCTCGGGACATCGAGAAGCGGTGTCCGTCATGTCGCCACAACGACCCGTGACTTGCCGTCCGAGGGGCAGCAAAGCGGTCGAACACCAGCATTAGCTGTCGACCGTAATATTACATACGACAGACCATAGATTACGATGGGATACAGGGCAATGGCCGGGCAAAGTGGGGGAGGGACCTTGTGGCGCGCTACACCAAGGAGCACAAGCAGGTCACGCGGCAGCGGATCATCGAGCGGGCCGGCCACCGGTTCAAGCAGGACGGCATCGACGGGTCCGGCATCTCCACACTGATGTCCGACGCCGGGCTCACCAACGGAGCCTTCTACGCCCACTTCGAGTCCAAGGACGACCTCGTCACCCACGTCATCGCAGAGCAACTGCGCACACTGGTGAAGCAGTTCGGCGGGCTGCGGCCCGGCCGCGCGGGACTCGAGGATCTCATCCGCGAGTATCTGTCGCCCGGACACCGGGACAACCCCGGCGACGGCTGCCCGAACGCAGCCCTGCTCGACGAGATCGGCCGCTGCGGTGACGGAGCCAAGGCTGCCTACACCGACGGCGCCAGGGCCATCCTGGACGAGTTCGCCGCCCGCCTGGCACCCGAGGATCCGCAGTCCGCCCGCGGCCAGGCGATCGGGCTCTTCACGATGATGGTGGGAACGCTGCAGCTGTCCCGCGCGCTCTGCGACCGGAAGTTCTCCGACGAGGTCCTCGAGCAGGGAATCGAGAACGCCCTCGCCTTGGCGCGGTGCCCGTCAACACCGGCTGGGTGACCACCTGACAAGGGCCACGACGCCGGTGCCGTACACCCGCGCTTCCGCCGCCAGCGAGAGCGGGTGGCCCCGGGGCAATTGCCATCTCGGAAGCGACACGGACGCGGCGGCCCTCCGCTCGTACCGCCGACGGCGCTGCGCGCATTCGGCACGCCGTGGCGGCAGCGCAGGTCCCGGGCCTGCCGCCCGGACGGCACGTCGACCACACCAGTCTCCGCATCGCCATCCCGCACGACAACCGCCGCGGCGCCGCATGACCGAGAAGCGAACAGGTCAGTGACGTGGAACAAGCGACGAGAGCCGTGACGCCTGGCGGGCGTCACGGCTCTAAGTCAACATCCTCGGCCCGAGCGCCGATCACACCGCGGCCCTACGGCCGACCGAAGAACTCGAGCGCCGTCGGCACGAACTGCTCGTGGTACTGGAAGATGCCGCCGTGGCCGCCGTCGGGGTAGATCACCAGCTCGGAGTTCGGCAGCCGCCTGTCCATGTCGTACGAGTTGGGCGTCGGAACCATTCTGTCGTTGTCGCCGTTGGCGACGAGCACGGGGATCTTGATGACGGACAGGTCCTGCGGCTGTGCCAGTCCCCAGCGGTGGATGGCCTTGAGCTGGGAGCGGTACGCGATGAGGGAGATGACCTTGTCTCGGTCCTTGGTGCGCTCCTTCAGGCGGGCCAGGAACTCCTTGCCGGCCCGGATCCCGTTCGGGGTACGGGTGAAGAAGAGGAACTGCTTGGGGTCCTGCAGGGTGAGCAGCGCCCGGAGGGTGTCGTAGTCGGACAGCCGGGTGACGTTCTTGATGCCCTCACCTCCGGCCGGACCGGTGCCGGCGAGGATCAGCCTGCGGATGAGCTGCGGATCGGTCTGGGCGATCACCTGGGCGATCATGCCGCCCATCGAGAAGCTGAGGACGTCGACCTGCTCGAAGCCCAGGGCCCGGATGAAGGTGACGGCGTCCCTGGCCATCTCCTCGATAGTCTTGGGCGTCTTGCCGGTGGAGGCGCCCACGCCCCTGTTGTCGAAGGTGATCACCCGGTGCTTGGCGGCGATGCCGTCGACGACCCTCGGGTCCCAGTTGTCCAGGACCGCGGCGAGGTGGGTGATGAAGATGACCGGCATGCCGGTCCGGGGGCCGAGGTCGCGGTAGGCGTAGGTCACTCCGTCGGCGGTGACGGTGCGGTTCTGCGCGTTCTTGTACGACGTCACCACGTCACCTCGTGTTTCGTGTGCGTTCACGGTCGTGCCCTTCAATGTGAGGGTTACCGCCAGTACGCTCCGACTCCTGCCTCCTCGCAGGTGGGCGTCGAGCGGTTCCCATGTGTCTCCCGGCCGCGACTGCAGTCCGGATTCGACGGCCAGAGGAGGGCGTGGGAGAACTCCCTGAATCGGGCCCCTGAGCAACCCGTCGACCATTGAAGTATGACCATACTTTCATCGTGGCGCAAGTGATGAGCGGCACGAGATGCACGGCGGCGGAATCACGAGTTCCGGCAAGCGCCCGGGGCGTGTAGCACAGCGCACCACCAGGGCAGGGGCGGTTCACCTACGTCGGACGTTGATAACGGCGGCGTTCACCGCGTCACCGGCTGGCCGGCGAGCTCGGCGAGCTCCGCCCGCGACCGCCGCAGTCCCGGCCACTACGCGCGCGGAGCTCGTGCCGGCCCACGATGTCCCGTTCGAAGTCGACGAGGAGGGTGCTGCCAGGGCTGCGCCGGGTTCGCTGCAGGCACGGGTGGGAGTTGCGCCGTACCGGTGGTGCGGGGGCGGAGTCGAGGCGGGTGTTGTCGTAGTCGACATGCGGACTCCGGCTCAGTTCTCGCCCGTGGAATCCGGGGTGCAGCCTGGCCTCGTGCTCACGCCGGGCATCCGTTTCCACGATCAGGCCCCTGTGGCCGTCGACCCGCCCTCATCGCGCTCACTCCTACTCCCGGGCAACACCGGAGTGCTGCCGCCGGACGAGGGGGCAGCCCACAGCGGCAACGTGCCAGCCTCTTTGGTGAGGACATGCACGATCGCCGCCCTCGACCCGCTCGCTGACGACCCACATGACCTGCTGGGCGACCCGGGCGCACAAGCAGTTCCTGCGCCAAGCGGAGCCCGTGATCGGCCACGGAACCGCATGCGGGCCAGCTACGCAGGCAGTCCAGCGCGGCGGGGCGGAGGCGCGGTACTCCTGCCCCGGCTGTGAGGGTGCCGGAACCCGAAGTCATTGAATTACGTTCGCAATACAATACATTGGAGGAGCCGCTGGACGGCGAGTGGCCCGCCCGGCGCGTAGAGGAGTGTGTGGTGCGATACAGGAAAGAGCACAAGCAGGCGACCAGGCAGAGGATCATCGAGACGGCAGGCCGCCGCTTCAAGGAGGACGGCATCGACGGCTCGGGTATCGCGGCGCTCATGAGGGACGCCGGGCTGACCAACGGCGCCTTCTACACCCACTTCACGTCCAAGGACGACCTCGTGGCCACCACGATCGCCGACCAGTTGGAGGCCCAGAACGCGACGATCGTCGCGCACGCGGAACCGGGCCGCGCCGGCCTCGAACAGATCGTGCGCTGGTACCTGTCCCCGTGGCACCGTGACAGCCGTGACGTCGGCTGCCCCTCCGCCGCCCTGCTCGACGAGATAGGGCGCTGCACACACCCGACCAGACAGGCCTACACCGAGGGCGTGCTGGTGGTCGCCGACGGCATCGCCGCCCGCCTGGCGCCGGACGACCCGCTCTCGGTGCGCCCCATGGCACTCAGCTCGTACGCCATGATGGCCGGCACACTCCAGCTCTCACGCGCCCTCGCCGATCCGCGGCTCGCCGATCAAGTCCTCGAACAGGGCATGCACAACACCCTCGCCCTCCTGGGCATCGAGCACGAAGGGAACACCAGGAGGGCGCACTGACAGCCGTACACACGGACGCTGCGGAGCGCGCACAGCGCCCTCCGCCTGCCGGTGACGACGCACGAATGGCCGTCAGAGCAGGGGCATGAGGACGCCGTCGACGATCGCCGCGATGTCGTCGCCGCTGACCCGCCGGTCGCGGACAAGCCCCCAGTGGAGCAGCAGAGCGACGGCGACGGCGACCGCCATCGAGTGACCTCCTGATGGATCGGCCTGGCGCGGGGGCAGATCGCCGCGCTCCACCGCGTGCGCCAGCACGCCCTCGATGGCCTGGTGCGGGGAGTCGACATATCGCTGCCTGATGAGACCGCACAGTTCCGGCTCCTGGCGAGCCGTGTCATGCAGGGCAGTGTGCAGGTCGACGCGGGAAGGGTTCTGGCTCCCAAGGGCGCGGGCCATCGTCGCAACGAGTTCCTCGCGGAGTCGGCCCGGACCGATGATGACCGGCCCAAGGTCGTCGGTGAGACCGCCGTGGTCCAGCGCCTCCGCGGCGAGCTCCGCCCGGGACTTCCAGCGCCGGTACACGTTCGCATCGCGGACCGTGATGTGGTCCGGCCGTGCCACGCCCGGAGGGATTCCAGCGGTCGTTGCAACACGTGGCCAGTGTGAGGCGCTCGTGAGGGCTGTATGCAGGCGCTCGGCTGGGGTTTCCCAGCCGAACGTCTTGCGTGGTCGGCCGTGAGTTCGGCGGCGATGGCGTCGAGGGGCTGCGCTCCAGCTCGGCCGCGATCTTCCTCAACGGCACCAGATGGTGCGCTGACCGCACATGGCTCAGCCTTGACGAACTCGGTGCGCCGTCCATGGGACCGTTTCCTCTTCGGGCCGTTTCACTGGCCTCGGGCCTGTCTGCCAGACGCACCGGCATCCGCGCCGCCTCCAGAGCCGGCCCGGCACTCGACCGTCCGCGCGGTGGACGGCAGCCCCATGCCGCAGAACCAGCAAACGGGACAACGAAATCAGCCCGGAAACACTCTCGGCCTGACCCCGGCCGCGCCCTCCCGGCCCCTGTACGGCCCCTGGGTCTTGGGGACGACCCGCAGCGCAGCCGCCCGGACCGAGAGTAGCAACCTTGAACACCTACTCCACCGCAGGCCAGAGGGGTTGGAGCTCCCCCGGGCGCCGCCCGACTCCAAACCCGCGAGCAGCGGATTCAGTCCGTTCAGGCGAAGTTGACGATCCGACAGGACAAAATGAACGTTTCCGCAGGTCAGCGCCCTGCAAAGGTGGGGCGGGTGGGACTCGAACCCACGGCCGACGGATTATGAGTCCGCTGCGCCGCTTCACGATGACGTTCGTCCGCCCAGCCGTCCCAATCTCCCGCCCGGCCATCTCAAGGCAGGAGAACGGAAACACCACCCGGGACGCAAGCATTGTCCGAAAGCGGTGAGTGAGTCATCGGCCAACGCCACCAAGCCATCGCAGGGCGCCCGCCGACAGGTCTCACTACAGCGCTGATCTGCATCAACACCTCCTCGGGACGGAAAACGGGCCCATTCGACCCGGATTCGACCCGAGGCCCATCTATCCCGAGACCGAACACCTATGAACTGCAACGATGCAAAAAGTGCCGCTGTACCAGCCAAATACAAGAAGAAAAATAGGTGCAAAACTTCACACTCGAACATATCGGTACACAGTCCATGCACGGAGCGGCACATGGCGCGATCGACGACATTGATCGGGGCCGATGCCTTCACCGTTGCTCGAAACCTGCCCCTGCACGCCAACAGACCGTGTGAGCAGGGGACTTCGAAATCCGCTTCCGTGAGACGGAAGCAGTATTGCGGCTTCGCGAAGCCTCTGCGGACGATGTCTCCACGCCACAGAGACGGGAATCAGCCACAATGCCTCACACCACCGCCTTCGCCAGGAACCAGTGGTACGTAGCCGCCTACACGCACGAGGTCGGTCGTGAGCTGCTCGGACGGACCGTCCTCGGTGAGCCGCTCGTCTTCTACCGGACCGAGGACGACGGGGCGGTCGTCGCCCTGTCGGATCGATGTGTGCACCGGCGCTTCCCGCTGTCGGAGAGCCGGCTCGACGGGGACCGGATCGTGTGCGGCTACCACGGGTTCACGTACGACACGACGGGCACCTGTGTGTACGTGCCCGGTCAGAAGCGCATACCGCGTACCGCGCGCGTCGCCGCGTACCCGGTCGTCGAGCAGGACCTGTTCGTCTGGGTCTGGATCGGCGACCCCGATCTCGCCGACCCGGCGGCGATTCCGCGGGCCCGGCACATGGACTCGCCGGAGTGGACCACGGTGTGCGGCATGGAGCCCATCGACGCCGACTACGGGCTTCTCGTCGACAACCTCCTCGACCTGTCCCACGAGACGTACCTCCACGGCGGGTACATCGGTACGCCCGAGGTCGCCGAGACGCCGATCACCACCGAGGTCGACGAGGGCGCGGGCATCGTGCGGGTCAGCCGGCACATGGACGACGCCGAGTGCCCGCCCTTCTACGCCCGTTCGACCGGTATCGAGGGTCGGATCACGCGCTGGCAGGACATCGAGTACTTCGCGCCCTGTCTGTATCTGCTGCACAGCCGCATCGCGCCGGTCGGTGTGCTGCCCGAGGCGGACGGCAGCGACCCGAACGCCTTCCACACCGAGATCACGTACGCGATCACGCCGTCCGGCGACGGCAAGGTGTACGACTTCTGGGCCGTCTCAAGGGACTTCGCGCGGGACGACGAGGAAGTCACCACGTTCCTGCGGGACTTCAACCACACGGTCGTGATGCAGGACGTCGACGCGCTCAACCTGCTGCAGCGGACGCTGGGTTCGGAGCGGTCCGGGTACCAGGAGCTGAGCATCAACATCGACACGGGCGGTCTCGCCGCCCGCCGTATCCTCGCCCGGCTCGTCGAGGAGGGCGAGAAGCCCGTGGAGAAGGTCCAGTGACCAGGCTGATTCCCCAGACGCCGCGCGAGATCTACCGCGTCGACTGGCTCCCGGGCACCGACGTCCTGCACGGCACCTGCCACTGCGGCGCCGAGCACACCGCCCAGGACCCGATCGAGATGTGGGAGTGGATGCTCGCCCACCCCGAGGGCCACGAGCCGCAAGGACCCCGCTCATGATCTCCTACGAAGCCGAACTCGTCGTCGACCGCCGGGAGGCGGTGGCCGACGGCGTGCTCGCCCTGACCCTCCGTCATCCGCTGGGCGAGGAGCTCCCGGCCTGGGAGCCGGGCGCCCACATCGACGTCCTGCTCGGGCCGGACCTGGAACGGCAGTACTCGCTGTGCGGTGATCCGGCCGACCGGTCCGGCTGGCGCGTCGCGGTGCTCAGGGAACCGGAGGGGCGCGGCGGATCGGCGTATGTGCACGGGCAGTTGGGCGAGGGTGACAAGGTCCGCGTCCGCGGTCCACGCAACCACTTCGCGCTCAAGCCCGCCTCCCGCTACCGCTTCGTCGCGGGCGGCATCGGCATCACCCCCATCCTGCCGATGCTCGCCGCGGCCGAGGCGGCGGGCGCGGAGTGGACGCTGCTGTACGGCGGCCGCAGCCGTCAATCGATCGCCTTCGCCCGGGAGTTGGCCCGTTACGGCGACCGGGTGCGGATCGCGCCACAGGACGAGACCGGACTGCTCGACCTCGACGCCGAGTTCGCCGGGCTTCCGGCCGACACCCTCGTCTACTGCTGCGGTCCCGGGCCGCTGCTGGACGCCGTGGAGGAACGCTGCCCCGCCGGACAGCTGCACGTGGAGCGCTTCACGCCGAAGGCCCAACAGACGGGACCGGACAGCGAGTTCGAGATCGTACTGTCGCGCTCGGGGCGGACGTTGACCGTGCCGCCGAACGTCTCCGTCCTCGACACGGTGAAGTCCGCCGGCGTCGAGGTGCTCTACTCCTGCACCGAGGGCACCTGTGGCACCTGCGAGACCGACGTCCTCGACGGCACGCCGGAGCACCGGGACTCGGTGCTGAGCGACGAGGAGCGGGAGGCCGGGGAGACGATGATGATCTGTGTGTCCCGGTGTCGCGGGAAACGGCTGGTGCTGGACCTCTGACCTGGGCCGCCCGGGTGCCTCGGGGGCAGGCTGTGCGCATGCTGTGAGAGAGTCACAGGAATTGTCAACAATCCACTGTGACACAGGCATTGACCCCTCATCAGGCGCACTCTACGTTCGCGCTTGAACACATCTGTGTTGTCCGCGCACAACCTGTCGGAGCACCTCGGGTCCCAACAGGGGGAGAAATGCGTCGTCTGCTCGTCGGCCTGGCGGCCGCCACCGTGCTGGTCGCCGCCACGGCCTGCGGTTCGTCCGACTCCTCAGGGAGCTCGGGGAAGAACGCGTCGTCCGGCGGGACCACGACCCTCAAGATGGGGCTCATCCCCATCGTCGATGTCGCACCCCTCTACCTGGGCCGGCAGAAGGGCTTCTACAGCAAACGCGGCCTGAAGCTGTCGATGACGATGGCGCAGGGCGGCGCGGCGATCGTGCCGGGCGTCGTCAGCGGCCAGTTCCAGTTCGGGTTCTCCAACATGACCTCGCTGATGATCGCCCAGAGCAACGGCGTTCCGGTGAAGGCGGTCGCCAACGGAGTGGCCTCAACAGGGGTGGCGGGCAAGGACTTCGGCGCCATGGTCGTGAAGAAGGGCAGCTCGCTCAAGTCGGCGAAGGACCTGGAGGGCAAGAAGGTCGCCGTCAACACCCTGAAGAACATCAACGAGACCGCGGTGCGCGCGTCGATGCGCAAGGCGGGCGCCGACCCGGACAAGGTCACGTTCGTCGAGCTGGCCTTCGACCAGATGCCCGCCGCCCTCGACAAGGGCCGGATCGACGCCGCGATGGTCGTCGAGCCGGCCCTCGCCACCATCAAGAGCCAGGGCGGCACGGAGATCGCGTCCTCGCTGGTCGACATCGCGAAGAACCTCACCGTCGCCATGTACTTCACCTCCACGCAGTACGCGCAGCAGCACCCGGACCTGGTGAAGAAGTTCCAGGAGGCCACCGCGGAGTCCCTCGCCTACGCCGACGCCCACCCCGATGAGGTCCGCGCGATCGTCACCACGTACACGAAGATCCCCGCGGCCGTGCTGGCGAAGGTGACCCTGCCGAAGTGGCCGGCCGAGCCGGACCGCGCCTCGATCGAGTCGCTGGAGAAACTGGGCGAGCAGGACGGGCTGTTCAAGAAGACACCCGACCTGGACAAGCTGCTGCCGTGAGGGGTGAGAACGCCGCACTGGGCACGGCCGGACTCGCGGTCTTCCTCGCCCTGGGCGAGGCGGTGCCACGTCTCGGTCTCGTCGACGACGACTACTTCCCACCGACCAGCCGTATCGCCGGCGCACTCGCCGACGAGTTCGGCGACCGCACGTTCTGGAGCGCGCTCGGCGACACCCTCGCCGGCTGGGGGCTCGGCCTCGCGATCGCGGTCGGTGCGGGCATCGTCGTGGGCGTGCTCGTCTCGGTGGTCCCCCATCTGCGCGAGGCGACCGCGTCCACCATCGAGTTCCTGCGCCCGATCCCGTCGGTGGCGCTGATCCCGCTCGCGGTCCTGCTCTACGGCAGCGAACTGCGCTCGGTCCTCCTGCTCGTCGTGTACGCCTCCTTCTGGCAGGTCCTCATCCAGGTCCTGTACGGCGTCCAGGACGTCGACCCGGTCGCGGACGAGACGGCCCGCTCATACGGCCTCGGCACCTGGGCGCGGATCCGTCATGTGCTGTGGCCGACGGCTCTGCCGTACGTCATGACGGGAGTGCGGCTGGCCGCCTCGGTCGCGCTCATCCTCGCCGTGACCGCCGAACTCGTCATCGGCGCACCGGGGTTGGGTGCGCGCCTCGCGGTCGCGGAGGCCTCACAGGCCGTGCCGGACATGTACGCGCTGGTGGTCGTCACCGGCGTGCTCGGGCTGCTGATCAACATGGGCGCCCGCACGGTGGAGCGGCGGGCGCTGGCCTGGCACCAGTCGGTGCGCGGGGAGGTGGCGGTGTGAAGCGCGTGCTCGCGCGCGTCCTCTTCGTCGTCGCGCTGCCGGCGCTGTTCGTCGCGGGCTGGTGGCTGACGTCCGACGGCAGCACGAACGTGTACTGGCCCCCGCTGCGCACGATCCTCACCACGTTCCCGGACGTCTGGACGGGCGAGCGGGTGAGCCACGACCTGCTGCCCAGCATGGAACGCCTGCTCGGCGGGTACGCCGTCGCGACCGTCGCCGGGGTGGCGCTGGGCACCGTGATCGGCTCCTACCGCCGGGTACGGGCGGTGTGCGAGCCGGTCCTGGAGTTCCTGCGGGCCATCCCGCCGCCCGTGCTCGTCCCGGTCATCATGCTGTTCGCGGGCATCGGCGACACGATGAAGGTCCTCGTGATCGCGAGCGGCTGCGTCTGGCCGATCCTGCTCAACACCGTGGAGGGCGTACGCGCGGTCGACGCCGTGATGTCCGAGACAGCGCGCTTGTACGGCATCACCGGCGTCGCACGGCTGCGGCACGTGGTGCTGCGCGCGGCGAGCCCGCAGATCTTCGCCGGCCTGCGGCAGGCCCTGTCGCTCGGCATCATCCTGATGGTCATCAGCGAGATGTTCGCGGCCAGCGACGGGCTCGGCTTCACGATCGTCCAGTTCCAGCGCGGCTTCGCGATCCCCGACATGTGGACCGGGATCCTCGTGCTCGGCCTGCTCGGGTTTCTCCTCTCGGTCGTCTTCCGCCTGGTCGAGCGGCGCGTGCTCGGCTGGTACCACGGCCTGCGCGCGGCGTCCCGGCGGTCCCCGTGAAGCTCTCGAAAGGGCAGCCGATGCACTCGCTCCTCTCCGTGGCCGGTCTGCGGAAGGTCTACGAGGGCTCCGGGCGCCGTGTGGAGGCGCTGCGGGACCTCACCTTCACCGTGGAGGCGGGCGAACTGGTCTGTCTCGTGGGCCCGTCGGGCTGTGGCAAGACGACCCTGCTGAAGTGCGTGGGCGGCCTGTTGGCACCGACCGCGGGTGATGTCGTCCTGGAGGGCCGGCCGGTGAGCGGTCCGCCGCCCGGGATGGCGTTCGTGTTCCAGGAGTACGGGCGCAGCCTGTTCCCCTGGATGCGGGTCGGCGCGAACGTCGAACTCCCGCTGCGACAGAAGCAGTTCAGCAAGGCGCGGCGCCGCGAGCTGGTCGCGGACGCGCTGCACTCGGTCGGCCTGGCCGATGCAGCCGGGGCCTACCCGTGGCAGCTGTCGGGCGGTATGCAGCAGCGGGTGGCCATCGCCCGCGCCCTGGCGTACGAACCCCGTGTGCTCCTGATGGACGAGCCGTTCGCCGCAGTGGACGCGCAGACACGCGCCGACCTGGAGGATCTGGTGCGCGGCCTGTGGCGGGAGCGCGGCATCACGATCCTGTTCGTGACCCACGACATCGACGAGGCCGTCTACCTCGGCGAGCGGGTCATCGTCCTGTCCGCCTCCCCCACCGTCGTGCAGGAGCAGCTGAAGGTCGATCTCCCGGACGAGCGCGACCAGTTGCACACCCGGGTCGCCCCGCGCTTCACCGAACTGCGGACCCACGTGTACGAGCAGATCCAGGCGGCGAAGCGCGGAACACCCTCGGACCTCAGGACAGATACGCCTCCACCTCGCTGAACTGGGCAGCGGGCCAGCCAGTGTTGGCGGTGACGTTCAGCCTCAGGTAGCGCAGGTTCGAGCTGCCGGGGAGGGTCACTGTCACGGTGTTGCCGGTGGCCGGGTCGAAGCGGTAGTCGTGCGAGGCGACGACCGTCGTGTACGCCGAGCCGTCCGTGCTGCCCTGCACGGACAGGGTCTGCGTGCGTGTCTGCCAGGCCGCGGCGGGCGGCAGCTTCAGAACAAGACGGCGGGCGGGCTGAGTTGAGCCGAGGTCGACGGTCCAGGCCTGCGGGAAGGCGTTGTTCGTCGACTCCCAGTACGTGTTGGCGTCACAGTCGACCGCCTTGCCGGGTGTGTAGACGTCCTGCGAGCCGGTGGCCGTGGCCGGGCGGCCTTTGGCGAGGTTGCGGGCCGGGTCGGGGTCGGGGTTTCCGGCACCGGGCCGGGGCCAGGTGGAGCAGTCGGACCAGGTGCTGTTCCAGCCGGAGTTGCCGCCGCCGTCGGCGAGCGTGAAGGTGCCGGAGCCGGTCGGGTAGGGGCAGTTGTAGATGCCGGCCGAGCCCACTGCCGTGGCCCGGACGTTGCTGATCCTGGCGGCGCCCTGCGACTCTGCCTGGACGACGACTGTGCCGGTGTTCTGGACGGTCGCGCCGTCGACCGTGATGTTCCTGGTCGCGTAGCCGTGGCCGCCGCCGGACACGAACTCGAAGGCGCTGTAGGGGCTGTCGGTGATCGTGGTGCCGGTGATGGCGACGTTCGCCTCGATGGCGCTGTCGTACGAGTCGACGCGCAGCGCGCCCATCGGGTGGTTCCAGTTGGGGTTCATCGCGCCGGTGCGGACGAGGGTGTTGCCGGAGACGGTGATGGTGCCCGCGAGCGGGGAGAAGGGGTCCAGGAACTTCTGGTTGGAGATGGCGATGCCGCTGCCGAGGGCGTTGGTGTCGGAGACCAGGTTGTTCTTGACCGTGAGATCGGTGCCGCCGTAGATCGCGATGCCGTTGGCGAGGTTGGGCTGCGTGATGGTGTTGTTCTCGAAGCTGCTGTTCGTGTCGGGTGAGTACAGCGACCACATGGCGAGGGCGTCGTCGCCGTTGTTGCGCAGGAAGTTGCCGCGGACCCGGACGCCTCGTGCGTTGCCGTTGAGGTTGAGGCCGTCGGCGGTGGTGTCGAGGATGCGGTTGTTCTCCACGACGAGGTTGTCGTTGTCGCCCGTCAGCCAGAGGCCGACCTTGAGGTGCTGAAGCCACATTCCGGAGACCGAACTGCCCGGCCCCAGCGCTCCGTTGACGAAGTTGTCCGGATTGGAGTCGACGCGTTCGGTGACCTCGCCGAGCACGGCGAAGTCCTTGATGTGGACGCCTCCGGCCGAGTTGCTCTGGTCGATGAAGCGCGAGGTGTGCACGACGGAGTGCCAGTTGCCCGCGCCTTGGAGGGTGACGTTCGCGACGCCGCCGAGCGAGGAGGTGAGGCGGTAGTCGCCCGGCGGGATCCACACCACTCCCCCTTGGGCGGCAGCGATGGCGTCCCGGAATGCCTGCGTGGAGTCGCCCTGGCCGCTGGGGTCGGCACCCTTGTCGGTGACGGAGACCGCACCCACGGGTTTCCCGGCCGCCGCCGCGACCTGCTCGAAGTCGGCGACGTCCACGCTCACCTGGGTGCCCGTCGCCTCGAAGGCCACCTTGTCGCCCGCGTGTACGTCCCGGCCGAGCAGCAGCCGGGCGTTGTCGAAGAAGTGGTGGGTCCTGGCGCCCGGGATCCAACTGGTGTCGACGTAGGAGTACTTGGCGGTGACGGCGAGGGTTCTGGCGAGCCTGGTGCCGTTGACGTACACGTCGAGCGTGCCGGACTGGCCGTCGGGGACGCTGTAGGCGACGTTCACCGCGTTGGCCGCGCCTGGCACGGTGAACTCGACGCGCTGCCCACTGCCCAGTCGTACGGCCTGGCGTCCGGAGGCCTCCGAGGCGAGGGTGCCCTGGGTGTAGTCGGGGCCGATCTTCGTGCCCGTGGTCGTGGCGGCTTCGGCCTCGACCGAGGTGAAGGGGAGATCGGCGCCGGCGGCGGCCACCGCGGAGTGCGCCGGGCCGGCGCCGAGCATGCCGGCGGCGAGGACGACGGCCACGGCGGCGGCCGCCGTGGTTGGCATGGGCCTGACAGTTCTTGAGGTGTGCATGTGCTGATCCCTTCATGGTGGGGGTGCGGGGATAGCGAGGTGCGACAGGGGCGGCTCAGACGCGAATCCAGGCCGCCGTGTCCTGGGGGAGCCGTCCGTCGGCCGTCAAGGGGCCGCTGGAGAGCAGGAGTCGGGAGTGCGCGGGGAGATCGGCCGGGGTGTGCGCGAGGTTCACGACGCACACCGGGCCTGCCGCGCGGGCGAACGCGAGGACGCCCTCGGAGGCGGGCAGCCAGGTCAGGGGGCCCTCGCCGAAGACGGGCCGGATGCGCAGCGCCTCCCGGTAGAGGGAGAGCATCGAGCCGGGGTCCGCGGCCTGGCGGTCGGCGGCGTACGCGGCCCAGCCCTCCGGCTGCGGGAGCCAGGGTTCCTCCCGCGAGCCGAAACCGGCGTAGGGGGCGTCTGCGACCCAGGGCAGCGGGACCCGGCAGCCGTCCCGGCCCGGATCGGTGCCGCCCGACCGGAAGTGCATCGGGTCCTGGATGCGGTCGAGGGGTATCTCCGCCTCGGGCAGGCCGAGTTCCTCGCCCTGGTAGAGGTAGACGGCGCCGGGCAGGGCGAGCGAGAGCAGGGCGGCCGCGCGGGCACGTCGGGTGCCGAGGGCGAGGTCGGTCGGTGTGCCGAAGGACTTCGCGGCGAAGTCGAAGCCGGTGTCCGCGCGGCCGTAGCGGGTGACGGTGCGCGTCACGTCGTGGTTGCACAGCACCCAGGTGGCGGGCGCGCCGACCGGGGCGTGTTCGGCGAGGGTGTCATCGATCGACGTCCGCAGCCTTCCCGCGTCCCAAGGGCACGACAGGAAGGAGAAGTTGAAGGCGGTGTGCAGTTCGTCGGGGCGCAGGTAGCGGGCGAAGCGTTCGGTGTCGGGGAGCCAGACCTCGCCGACGAAGATGCCGTCGTAGGTGTCGGCGATCGCCCGCCAGGAGCGGTACACGGCATGGAGTTCGTCGCGGTCGACGTAGGGGTGCGGGTCGCGGCCCTCGACGAAGTCGGGCAGGTCCGGGTCCTTGACGAGCAGGGCGGCCGAGTCGATGCGGACCCCGGCCACGCCCCGCTCGAACCAGAAGCGCAGCACGTCCTCGTGTTCCTGGCGGACGGCGGGGTGCGCCCAGTTGAGGTCGGGCTGCTCGGGCGCGAAGAGGTGGAGGTACCAGGCGCCGTCGGCCACACGGGTCCAGGCGGGGCCGCCGAACTGGGACTCCCAGTCATTGGGCGGGAGTTCGGCGCCCGGGCCGCGTCCGGGGCGGAAGTGGAACAGCTCGCGCTCGGGGCCGCCGGCGAGGGCGGCGCGGAACCAGGGGTGCTGGTCGGAGACATGGTTCGGCACGATGTCGACGATGGTGCGGATGCCCGACTCCCGTGCCTCGGCGATGAGCTTCTCCGCCTCGGCGAGGGTGCCGAAGGCCGGGTCGACGGCGCGGTAGTCGGCGACGTCGTAGCCGCCGTCCTTCATCGGTGACAGGTACCAGGGGTTGAACCACAGGGCGTCCACGCCGAGTTCGGCGAGGTAGGGGAGCTTGGCGCGGACGCCCGCGAGGTCGCCGGTGCCGTCGCCGTCGCCGTCCGCGAAGCTGCGGACGTACACCTGGTGGATGACGGCGGAGCGCCACCAGTCGGCCTGGGTGCGGGCAGGGGTGGGCTGTCCCACGATGCGTGCCTTTCGGTAGGTGGAGGCGGCGTCAGCCCTTGGTGCTGCCCGCGCTGATCCCGGCGATGATGTGGCGCTGGAACACCAGGAACATGGCGACCATGGGGATGCTGGCGATGACCATGGCGGCGATGAGGACGGTCAGCGGGATGTTCTGCGACAGCTGGACGAGTGCCACGCTGATGGGCTGTTTGTCGGTGTCGGAGAAGACCATCAGCGGCCAGAGGAAGTCCTGCCAGACGGCGACGAGCGCGAAGATCGACACGACGCCGAGGACCGGCCGGGACATGGGCAGCACGATCGACCACAGGGTGCGCAGGGGTCCGGCGCCGTCGATCTCGGCGGCCTCCAGGACGTCGCGCGGGATCTGGTCGAAGAAGCGCTTGAGCAGGTAGAGGTTGAAGGCGTTGGCGACGGCGGGCAGCCAGATGCCGAGCGGGTCGTTGAGCAGGCTGGTGTGCAGGAGCGGGAGGTCGGCGACGGTCAGGTACTTCGGGACGACCAGCGCCTGGGCCGGGACCATCAGGGTCGCGAGGATGCCGCCGAGGATCAGCCTGCCGAACGCGGGCTTGAGCTTGGACAGGGCGTACGCGGCGGCCGTGCAGAACACCAGTTGCAGCAGCCAGGCACCGGTGGCCTGTACCACCGTGTTCCATAGGTGGGTGGGGAGCTGCATCAGGTCCCAGGCGTCCGTGTAGCCGGACAGGTGCCACCGCTGCGGCACCAGGGAGGGCGGTGTGCGCACGACCTCGTCCGGCGACTTCATGGCGCCGGTCACCATCCAGTAGACGGGGAAGAGGAAGGCGAGCGCGAAGAGCAGGACGACGCCGGTGAACACGGTCCAGTAGAGGACCTTGCCCCGCGGGCGGGCGAGGGCGAGCGGCGAGAGAAGTGTGCGGGTGCTCACGAGTCCTCCCCCACGGAACGGGTCAGCCGGAGATAGAGGGCGGAGAAGGCGCCGAGCAGGAGGAGAAGCATGACGCTCAGTGCGCAGGCCCCGCCGAAGTCGTTGTAGAGGAAGGCGTATTTGTAGATCAGGTAGAGGACGGTGACGGTGGCGTTCTCGGGGCCGCCGCCGGTGATGACGAAGGGCTCGGTGAAGACCTGCATGGTGGCGATGATCTGAAGGAGCATCAGCATGAGGATGACGAACCGGGTCTGAGAGATCGTCACATGGCGGATGCGCTGCAGAAGGCTCGCGCCGTCGAGTTCGGCCGCCTCGTACAGCTCGCCGGGGATGCTCTGCAGCGCGGCCAGGTAGATGAGGACGGTGCCGCCGAGGTTCGCCCAGGTGGCGACGATGACGAGCGAGACGAGGGCGGTGTCGGCGCCGTTGGACCAGTTCGAGGTGGGCAGGTGCAGGAAGCGCAGCGCTTCGTTGGCGAGGCCGGCCCCCGGGTCGTAGAACCACTTCCACAGCAGGGCGCTGACCACCGGCGGGATCATCACCGGCAGGTACACCACGACTCTGAAGAAGGCCTTGGCGTGCCGGAGTTCGTTGAGGACGAGCGCCATCACGAAGGGGACGGCGAAGCCGATCAGCAGGGCCAGCACCGTGAAGGTGAGGGTGTTGCGCCATGCGGCGGTGAACTCCGGGTCGTGCAGGACGCGGGTGAAGTTGGCGGTGCCGACCCACTCGGGCGGCGATCCGGGTGTGTACTTCTGGAACGCGATCACGACCGCACGGATCGCCGGGTACCAGGAGAACAGCGCGAAGCACAGGAGGCCGCCGAGCAGGAAGGCGTATGCGCGGGACTGGTCGGCGAGTCGGCGGCGCAGCGGGCGGGTGCGAGGGCCCGGTCCTGGGGCCGCCACCCGGGGCACGGCTGTGCGGGGCGGCGCCGCGGGCGGCGATGCGGTCTTCATCGGCGGGGTCAGCCCCGGGCCAGGATCGAATCGATCTTGCCGGAGGCGTCCTTGAGGAGCTGGTCGATGTCGGCGTCCTTCTTGGTGAGGACGGCGGAGACGGCACTGTCGAGGACCGAGTAGATCTGCTGGGCGTGCGGCGGTTCGATCTTCATGTCCAGGTTCTGGTTGCCGTCCAGGAAGGCCTGGTAGTTCTTCACGGGCACGTTGGCGTTGGCCTTCTTGACCTGCTGGTCCTTGGCGTCGGCGGCGCCGGTGAACAGGCGCGGCTCGGGCAGGCCCACCGGGGCGTCGGCCTTCTTCGCCCGGGCGTAGTCGCCGAGGAAGCCCTTGCCGGGCGTGAGGAACATGTGGTCGAGCCACTTCAGGCCGGCCTTGATCTGCTCCGGGCTGTCCTTCTTGTTGAACATGTAGCCGTCGCCGCCGATGAGCGTGCCCTGGCCGCCCGGCATGGGCGCGATCGCGAGGTCCTGGTAGTTGCCGCCCTTCTCCTTGACGAGGATCGGGATGTTGTCGGGGGCGGAGAGGTACATGCCGAGCCTGCCGGAGCCCATCAGCTGCTGGACGTCGTTGATGACCAACAGCTGTTTGCTGCCCATGGAGTTGTCGCTCCAGCGCATGTCCTTGAGGTTCTGCAGCACCGCCTTGCCTTCGGGGGTGTCGACGGTGGCCTTCTTGCCGTCGGCGCTGACGACGTCGCCGCCCTGCGCGTAGAGCTCGGCGGTGAAGTGCCAACCGCCCTGGTTCTGGGCGCTGTAGTCGGCGTAGCCGATCGTGCCGCCGCCCAGTGCGGCGATCCTCTTGGCGTCGGCGCGCAGCTCCTCCCAGGTGGCCGGGGGCTTGTCGGGGTCGAGGCCCGCCTTCGCGAAGAGCTTCCTGTTGTAGATCAGGCCCATCGAGTAGCCGGTGCGCGGGATGCCGTAGATCCTGCCGTCGACGGTGTAGATGTCACGCAGTTGCTGCTGGAGGGTGCCGTAGCTCTTGAGGTCCTTGACGTAGCGCGTGATGTCGGCGGCCTGGTGGATGTCGGCGACGTGCCCCGCGTCGGTGAAGTACGTGTAGAAGACGTCCTCCATCTGGCCGCCGGCGAGCTTGGCGTCGAAGGTCTTGGGGTCCTGGCAGGGGAACGCGTCGTGCGCGACGACGTCGATGTCCGGGTTCTGCTTCTCGAAGGCGGCGACGTCCGCCTCGAAGAACTTCCGGTCGACCTTCGCGCTCTTGGGCGGCATGCAGTTGACGGTGATACGGGTCTTCCCGTCGGCCGTGTCGTCGCTCGACCCGCAGGCGGTGAGGGTCAGCGAACAGGCCATGAGCGTCAGGAAGGTGCGGCGGAACCCGGTGCTTCTCATCGGTGGACCCCTCTGGGCAGGAGCGTGGAAGGCCCACGGCAGCACGCGGGGGTGCGCGCCGCCGGGCCGAGGCCTGTCGGCCTGGCTGGCGCCGCACACTCAAGCACCGCCGACATCTGTCCGCAAGATGTCGCGCATAGTCTGTAATTATTTGACAGCCAGCTGGATCCCCGCGATTGCCCCGGATCTCAGCGGCGGGGCGCTTGCGCGGTTGACCCCCGCACGACCAGCTCCGGCTCGAAGAGCAGTTCGTCGGCGGGTACGGAGCTACCGCCGATCTGGGCGTTCAGCAGCTCCACCGCCGCCCGGCCCATGGCCTCGATGGGCTGACGGACGGTGGTGAGCGGCGGCTCGGTGCAGTTCATGAACGCGGAGTCGTCGTAGCCGACCACGGACACCTCGGTGGGGACACCAAGTCCCTTGCGGCGGGCGGCCCTTACCGCGCCCAGGGCGAGCGGGTCGCTGGCGCAGATGATGCCGCTCACCCCGCGGTCGATGAGCCGGGCGGCCGCCGCGTGGCCGCCCTCGATCGAGAACATGGCCCGGGCGACGTGCTCGTCCGGCAGCTCCACGCCCAGCGCCCGGGCCGCCGCCAGCTTCCGCGCCGACGGCACGTGGTCGCCGGGCCCGAGGACCAGCCCGATGCGCTCGTGGCCGAGGGAGGCCAGGTGGCGCCAGGCCTGCTCGACGGCGACCGCGTCGTCGCAGGAGACCCGGGGGAAACCGAGGTCCTCGATTGCGGCGTTGACCAGCACGACCGGGATGTTGCGGTCGGCGAGCCGGCGGTAGTGGTCGTGCGGCGCGTCGGCCTGCGCGTACAGCCCGCCCGCGAACACCACGCCGGAGACCTGCTGTTGGAGCAGCAGCGCCACGTAGTCGGCCTCCGAGACACCGCCCTTGGTCTGCGTGCACAGCACCGGCGTGAGGCCGAGCTGGGCGAGCGCCCCGCCGATGACCTCCGCGAAGGCCGGGAAGATCGGGTTCTGCAGTTCCGGAAGGACGAGCCCGACCAGCCGCGCCCGCTCCCCGCGCAGTTGCGTCGGCCGCTCGTAGCCGAGGACGTCGAGCGCGGAGAGCACCGCCTCCCGGGTGGAGTCGGAGACACCGGGCTTGCCGTTGAGCACCCGGCTGACCGTGGCCTCACTGACCCCGACCTTCTTTGCCACCTGCGCAAGTCGTCGCGTCATGTGCGCAAGAATAGCGCAAGGAATGCAAGCCGTTTGCGTAATCGCGACTTCTCCGCAGCAGCCCCCACCGCTGACTACGGCTTGGCCCACAGCCCCCGGACATGCCCCAGATGGCGGGCCATCACCTCCCGTACGGCGTCCTCGTCGCGCGCGAGCAGCGCGTCGAGGAGCTCCAGGTGCTCCTGGGCCGACGCCTCCAGACGCCCCTGCGCCACGAGCGCGGTCAGCCCGTACAGCCGTGAGCGGCGCCGCAAGTCCCGTACGACGTCGACCAGATGGGCGTTGCCGGCGAGCGCCAGCAGTCCGAGATGGAAGCGCAGGTCGGCCTCGACGTACGCGATGAGGTCGCCGGCCGCGGCGGAGGTGACGATCTCCTCGGCGACCGGGCGCAGCGCCTCCAGCGCGTCCGGGTCGGCGGTTGCCGCCAGGCCCACCGTGGTGGGGATCTCGATCAGCGACCTGATGTGCGTGTACTCGTCGAGCTGCTGCTCGGAGACCGCGGTCACGCGAAAGCCCTTGTTGGGGACGGTGTCGACCAGGCCCTCCTTGGCGAGGTCGAGCATGGCCTCCCGCACGGGGGTCGCCGACACACCGAAGCGCGCCGCCAGGCCGGGCGCCGAGTGGATCTCGCCCGGCCGCAGCTCCCCTGCGATCAGCGCGGCGCGCAGCGCGTCGGCGACCCGCTCGCGGTAGCTGGGCTTCTTGCCGCCCAGCGGGGGAAGGGCGGGCGCGGAGGTCGGTCGGGCGGCCATGGAGGGGTCCTTGAGGTCGTTCAGAGCAGGAAGCCGGCGGGGAACGGGTCGGTGGGGTCGAGGAGATACTGTGCCGTGCCCGTCACCCAGGCGCGACCCGTGATCTCGGGCAGTACCGCCGCGGCGCCGCCCACCTCGGCGGTCCCGACGAGCCGCCCGGTGAACTCCGTACCGATGAAGGACTCGTTCACGAAGTCCTGTCCGAGCGGGAGTTCCCCGCGCGCGTGCAGCTGGGCCATGCGGGCACTGGTGCCGGTGCCGCACGGGGACCGGTCGAACCAGCCCGGGTGGATGGCCATGGCATGCCGTGAGCGGTGGGCGTCGGAGCCGGGGGCGGCGAGGTAGACATGGTGGACGCCGTGGATGGAGGGGTCCTCGGGATGCACGGGCCCGCCCTCGGCGTTGATCGCGGCCATGAGGGAGAGCCCCGCGGCGAGGATCTCGTCCTTGCGCTCGCGGGCGAAGGGGATGCCGAACTGGTCGAGCGGCAGGATCGCGTAGAAGTTCCCGCCGTACGCCAGGTCGTAGGTCACCGTCCGGCCGTCCGACAGCGTGCTCTTGCGGTCGAGCCCGACCGCGAACGACGGGACGTTGCGCAGGGTCACCGCCGTGGCGGCGCCGCCCTCGACAGCGACTTCCGCGACGACCAGGCCCGCCGGGGTGTCGAGCCGGATGGTCGTGACCGGCTCGACGACCTCGACCATGCCCGTCTCGACGAGGACGGTCGCGACACCGATCGTGCCGTGCCCGCACATCGGCAGACACCCGGAGACCTCGATGAAGAGCACTCCGTAGTCCGCGTCGGGCCGGGTGGGCGGCTGGAGGATCGCGCCGCTCATGGAGGCGTGGCCGCGCGGCTCGTACATCAGCAGCGTGCGCAGCTCGTCCATGTGCTCCAGGAAGTGGGTGCGGCGCTGTGCCATGGTGGCGCCGGGGATCACCCCGACGCCGCCGGTGATCACCCGGGTGGGCATGCCCTCGGTGTGCGAGTCGACGGCGTGCAGGACGAGTTTGCTGCGCATGACCAACTCCCTTGTCTGGTACGGCTCTTAGGCGAGTCCGGCGGCGACAGCCTTTTCGGTGGCGGCGCGGACGGTGGCCTCCTGCTCGGGCAGGAGCGGGACGCGCGGCGGGCGCACCGGACCGCCGTAGCGGCCCACGACATCCATGGACAGCTTGATGGCCTGCACGAACTCGACCTGGGAGTCCCAGCGCAGCAGTGGGTGCAGCTGCCGGTAGAGGGCGCCCGCCGTGGCGAGGTCACCGTCGACGGCCGCGTGGTACAGCTCGACGCTCGCGGCGGGCAGGGCGTTGGGGTAGCCCGCCACCCAGCCCTTGGCGCCCGCGACGGCGAGTTCCAGCAGGACGTCGTCGGCGCCGATCAACAGGTCGAGTTCCGGGGCGAGTTCGGCGATCCGGTAGGCGCGGCGGACGTCCCCGGAGAACTCCTTGACGGCGTGGATGTACCCCTCGCCGTGCAGTTTGGCGAGCAGTTCGGGCACCAGGTCGACTTTGGTGTCGATGGGGTTGTTGTACGCGACGATCGGCACGCCCGCCTCGGCGACCTCCGCGTAGTGGGCGAGGACGGAGCGCTCGTCGGCGCGGTAGGCGTTGGACGGCAGCAGCATCACCGCGTGGCAGCCGGCGTCGCGCGCCTGCTCGGCCCAGCGGCGGGCCTCCGCGGAGCCGTAGGCGGCGACGCCGGGCATCACGCGGGAGCCGCCGATCGCGGCGACGGCCGTCTCGACGACCTTGGCTCGCTCCTCGGGGGTGAGCACCTGGTACTCGCCGAGCGAGCCGTTGGGGACGACGCCGTCGCAGCCCTGCTCGACGAGCCACGTGCAGTGCTCGGCGAACCTGTCGTAGTCGACGTGGAGTTCGGCGGTCAGGGGCAGTGCGGTGGCGACGAGGACGCCGCGCCAGGGGCGGTGGTCGGTCACGAGGGCTCCTTCTCGATGGGGTGGGTGTGGTCCTGGGCGAGCACGCCGAGCGGTACGGGACGGGCGAACGGCCGCCGCGAGGGGGTGAGTTCACATCCGGTGAGTCCGGCGACAGCGGGCCCGCACACCCGGCCCTGGCACCAGCCCATCCCGGCGCGGGTCAGCAGTTTCACGGTGCGTACGTCTCCTGCACCCAGCCCGTCGACGGCCTCACGGATCGCGCTGCCGGCGACCTCCTCGCAGCGGCACACGACGGTGTCGTCGGTGATCTGCTCGGTCCAGTGCGCGGGCGGCGCATAGACGGCGTCGAGGGCTGCCGCGAACTCCCGCATTTTCGTACGGGACTCGGCTGCCGCGGCCCAGCCGCGCGGGTCGGGGGTGCGTCCCGCGAGCCGGGCCGCGGCCGATCGTCCCGCGATGTGTCCCTCGGCGAGCGAGAGGGCCGCGCCGCCGATGCCGGTGGCCTCGCCGGCGGCCCACACGCCCGGGACGTCGGTGCGCTGCTCCTCGTCGGCGGACACCCGCACCCCGTCGAGGCGGCAGCCGAGTGCCTCGGCGAGGTCGGTGTGCGGCAGCAGGCCATGGCCGACGGCGAGGGTGTCGCAAGCAATGCGCCGGGCGGTGCCGGGCCGCACCCGGCCGTCGGCGTCGAGGGCGGCGACGGTCACGGACTCGACCCGCTCACCTCGTTCGTCGCCGTGCGCCTCGACGACGGTGTGGCGTGGCAGGAACCGCACCCGGTGGCGCAGGAGCCGGGCCGCGTACCCGGCCGCCTCGGGAAGCTTGGCGGCCAGCGCGCGGGTGTGCGGCACGAAGGCCTTCGGGTCGGCCGACTCGACGAGCGCCTCGACCCGGACGCCCGCCGCCGCGAGCCCGGTCGCCACCGGCAGCAGCAGGGGCCCTGTCCCGGCCACGACAGCACTGCGGCCGGCCACCACGAGGCCGCCCTTGAGCATGGCCTGCGCTCCCCCGGCGCTCACCACGCCGGGCAGGGTCCAGCCGGGAAACGGCAGCACCTTCTCGTAGCCGCCGGTGGCCAGGAGGACGGCGTCGGCGTGGACGGTGACCGGGTCCTCCTGGAGGCGTCCGCGGAGGGCGTGCACGGCGAAGCCACCAAAGACACTCGGCGCCCCGGACTCCCTTTCCACACACCAGACATGATGGTTCGTCAGATGCAGGACTTCGGTCTGTGCGGCGAGTCCGTCGCGCAGCCGCTGCCAGGTTCGCCACTGGTGGTGCAGTGCCTGCGGGCGGCGCGCCCCGAGTGCGGCCGCCGGTTGCCGGTAGAACTGGCCGCCCGCGTCCGGGGCCGCGTCGATCAGCGTGACGCGGATACCCCGGGCGGCCGCCGCGAGGGCCCCGGCGAGGCCGGCCGGACCCGCGCCGATCACCGCGAGGTGCGGTCGTTCAGTCATCGTGGCCCGTCCCTTCCTGGGTACGGATCGCGTCTCCCGGGCGCAGCGCGACGAGACAAGCCCGTTGACCCGGGCGGTCGTTGACGGTCACCAGGCAGTCGAAGCAGACGCCGATACCGCAGAAGATCCCGCGCGCTCGGCCCTCGCCGCGCGTGGTGCGCCAGGACGTGATCCCGGCCGCCCACAGCGCGGCGGCGACCGTCTGTCCGGGCAGCGCCTGGATCTGCCGCCCGTCCAGGGTGACGGTGAACTCGGGGCCCGGCCGGGCCCCGGCGAGGTCCAGCGGGTTCACGACGCGTCCTCCTCGGCGGTGAATCGGTCAGGCCGGAACGGTGCGAGGTCCAGCTCCGGGGTCTTTCCGGCGAGAACCTGGGCGATCAGGTGCCCGGTGCCGGTGGACAGCCCGATGCCCGCGCCCTCGTGCCCGCAGGCATGGAAGAGGCCCGGCACGCGCGGGTCCGGCCCGACGGCGGGCAGATGGTCGGGCAGGTACGGGCGGAAGCCGAGGTACGAGCGCATCGCGCGCACGTCCGTCAGGAACGGGAACAGCCGGGTCGCGCCCGCCGCCAGGGCCCGCAGGGCGGGCAGCGAGAGCGAGCGGTCGAAGCCGACCCGTTCACGACTCGCGCCGATCAGGACCGGCCCCGCAGCCGTGCCCTCGACGACCGGCGAGGTCTGCAGGGCGGCCGAGTCGCTGGCCACGTCGGCGACGTAGTCGGCCGCGTACACCTTGTGCCGGATACGGCGGGGCAGCGGCTCGGTGACGAGGACGAAGCCGCGCCGGGGCAGGACGGGCAGCCGGACGCCCGCGAGCGCGGCCACCTCACCGCCCCAGGTGCCCGCCGCGTTCACGACCGCCGGGGCGTGGATCTCACCCCGGTCGGTGCGCACCCCGCGGACCGCGCCGTCCGCCGTGCGCAGCAGCACCTCGGTGACGGTGCGGCCGGTGAGCAGCCGCGCCCCCGACGCGCGTACGAGATGGGCCGCGGCCAGGGCGGGCATCACCTGGGCGTCCTGCGGGTAGTGCACGGCGCCGGCGAGCCCGGGCGCCAAGTACGGTTCCACGTCGTGGAGTTGGCCCCCCGCGACGGGCAGGGCCACCACCCCTGCGGCGCGCTGACCGGCCGCGAAGGCCTCCAGGGCGGTCAGCCCCTCCGGTGTCGAGGCCACGACCACGCCGCCCTTGGGCTCGTATTCGATCGCCTGGCCCAGCAGGGTCTGTTCGGCGAGGTCTGCCCACAACCGCTGCGACAGCAGGGCGAGTTCGAGTTCCGGGCCCGGCGCCTTGTCCGAGACGAGCAGGTTTCCCTCGCCGGCGCCGGTGGTCCCGCCGGACACCGGGCCGCGGTCCACCACGGCGACGGCAAGGCCTGCCCGGGCGGCGTAGAAGGCGCAGGCCGCGCCCACCATACCGGCCCCGACAACGACAACATCGCAGGTCAGAGGCGAAGTCACGTCAGTACTATGTCACACACCACAGGCGCGGCCAAGAGGGCCGCAACCTCTGTTCCCGCGGCGGCTACCTGAACTCGTCAGTCGGGCCGTCGGCCGGCCCTGGACGCCGTAGGGCTCACCCCACCAGCACGCCGAGCAGTTCGCGCAGCTGTTCACGTGCCTCGGTGTCGGTGATGACGCCGTCCGCGCCGATCATCCGCCGGTCCACCGGGATCCGCCGGCACGCCTTGTCCACGATCGCGGCGCCGGTGTAGCCGAGCACGGTGCGCAAGGTGGCCTCCGCGCCCTCACCACGGCCGGGAGCCGCCGCGTTCACCCAGGCGGTCGGCTTGTCGCAGATCTCGGTGCCGCCGACCGTCCAGTCCAGCAGGTTCTTGAAGGAGCCGGGCAGGGTGCCCGCGTACTCCGGAGTGCAGACGAGGAGCGCGCTCGCCCCGGCGATCGCCGCCCGCAGCTCGGCCACCGCGGCCGGCAGCGGCTCGGTGTCGTCGTCGGGGTTGAAGTGCGGCAGCGCCGCCAGGCCGTCGTAACGGACGGTGCGCACCGACGCGGGCGCCACCTCCTGCGCCGTACGCAGCACGGACTCGTTGGAGGAGCCGGCCCGCAGGCTTCCGGACAGCAGCAGGATCACGGGGAGATCGGACATGCGCCCAACCTACCCAGGGCGGGCTCAGACGACCCTGAGGTGGGCGCCTCCGGACCGCGCCGCGCGCGCCCGGCGCGGGGTGGCGGCGGCCCGGCGCGCCTCGCGCAGCACCAACGTCATCCGCGAATAGCCCATGTCCCGAAGGGATTTGGGGGTCTCGTCCACGATCCGGCAGTCCGTACGGCCCCACCGCGGATCGGGGTGCAGCAGCGGGCGTACGGCGCCGTCGTGCTCGACGGCCTCCGGGCCGACCGCGCGGATCCAGTGCGGCAGCCCGTGCCGGTAGGCGGCGTCCATGATCGGGTCCTGGGCGATGTCCCGGAGGACCGACTGCAGACCGTGATCCTGGCCGTGCCGCTCCACCGCGGCCGCGAAGTGGGCCAGCATCGGCAGGCACCAGCTCGACTCGTGCTCGCCGAGGACCGTGCCGGCGTCGGGGTGGAACAGGACGAACCGGAGGAAGTTGTCGCTCGGCATGGCCGTGGGATGGGGGCCGACCCCGCGGAAAAGTGTCTCGAACGCGGTGTTGGAGAGCACCACGTCCCAGCGGTGGTCGAAGACGACGGAGGGAAAGGGGACGGACTCAAGGAGTGCCGCGTAGTCCTGCAGATACGCCTGGGCCTCGAGACTTGCGGGGGCGGGTCGCGGCTCGGACCGCTGCCCACCTGCCTGATACGCCATCGGGAGGTCACCCCTCTTGCCTCTGCGGCCTTCACGCGGCGCCTTGATCCTGGGGCCCCGGGTCGAGGTGTGTCAACTATCGTGGCATTTGGCGCTTGTTGACGGCTGAATCTGGCCACAGTTGTGGCGAGACCTGGATGTGAGTTCGAACAAGCGGTTAGTCTCCGGTCAGTTCACGGTGCACTCCGCGCTGCCCCGGGGTGTTCCTTCCCATGGTTCCGGGTCATCATGAGAACGACCTGAGAAGAGATGTAGGAGATCTGTCGGTGACGGATGGCTTCGAGGTTCCGGGCGCCACGGCGACGGGTCTGCTGCCGACCGTCGTGGCCCGTGTCACCGCACTCGCCGACCGGCTGGGTGTGGAGCACGCGGTGGTCTTCGACGTCCAGCGGCTCTCCGCCGCCTCCGGCGTGCCCGAACCGGTGGTGAAGGCGCTGCTCGGCGGCCGCCCCGCCGGAGAACCCGATCTGCAGGCCCGCTTCCTGCAACGCCTGGATCTGCTGCGCCGCACCCGCCTCAAGCCGAACGGACGCAAGTACACCCAGCAGGAGATCGCCGACGGCGCCGCGATGTCGCGCCAGCAGGCGGGCGCCCTCATCAACGGCGACCGGCGCCCCACCATGGAGCACTGCGACGCCATCCAGCGCTTCTTCAGAGTGCACGCGGGCTTCCTCACGGCCGAGGACTCCGAGGCGCTGGTGGACGCCCTCCAGCGCAGCGAGCAGGAACTCCTCCAGCAGCTCGCCGACCGTGAGCGCGCGGCGGCCGTGGCCGCGGACGACCCGCTGGAGCGGCTACTGCAGGACCACGGCGTGCGCGGCATCGCGTGGCGGGCCGCCCAGCTGCCCACCGACCAGCACCGCGACAAGGTCGCCGAGTGGCTGGACATGCTCTTGGAAAGCGTCAAGCGGCCCGAGTCGTGATCCGGGGGAGAACTGTGGGCATCGGAAGGGAAATGCGCCGCCTGTGCGGCGAGTTGGTCGCGGAGCTGTCGCTCCCCGTGCCGGCGGAGCCGGGCGATCTGTACGCCGCACTGTGCGACGCCATGAGCAGACGCCGCGGCCGTCCCGTCCAGTACCGTACGGCGGCCTTCCCGCCCGGCACGGCCAGCGGACTGTGGCTCGACATGGCCGACCAGGACCTCGTCGTCATCGAGGAACGCACCGCCCCCGACCACCAGTTGGTGATCCTCGGCCACGAGCTGTGGCACATGAAGGCCGGGCACTGCAGCCACCACGTCGAGGGCGCGGCCGTGGCGGCCCGGTTGCTCAGCGACCACGCGGACCTGCAGGCGACCGTCCTGAAGGTGGCCGCCCGCACCCGCTTCGACCTCACCGACGAGAAGGACGCCGAGAGCTTCGGCCTGCTGCTCGCCAGCAAGTGCCGTACATGGCTTGCCGGTTCATCGCTGCGCGGTCCCGTGCAGCGCGACGACCTCGCCGGCCGCATCGAGGCGTCGCTGGGCTACCGCGGGCCGCAGGGCTGACCACACTCACATCATGGACGGTTCCAGCTACTACATCCCCGCGGTCGCGATGGGGGTCGCCCTCTCGGTCAAGGCGCCGTCGCTGATCCGCTCCTGGCGCGATCCGCTGCTGCGGTCCGTGTGCGCACTGCTCACACTCGTCGGGCTGGTGTTCTTCTTCGCGGCGCCGCCGTCGATCGAAGAGGTCAACGACGTCATCGGGGTCACCAACGTCTCGGCGCCCCTGGTCTACTGCCTGCTCAGCGCCTTCAGCTCGTCCTGTCTGGTGCTCGTCGTCAACTGGCGCGGCGGCCCGCCCGCACTGACCCGGCGCATCAAGCGGCGCATCATCGCCGGCTACACCCTGGTGATCGCCACCATCGCGATCCTGTTCGTGCTCGGGGACACACCGGTGGAACGGCTGGTGGACTTCGACACGTACTACGCCAACACGCCGTACATCCGCGAACTGATCGTGCTGTACCTGACGGGGCTCACCGTCGCGGGCGGCGCGATGAACTTCATGTGCGGACGGTGGGCCCTGCAGGTACGCGGCTGGCTGCGCGCCGGGCTGCTGATCATCGTGATCGGCTATCTCTTCAACCTGGCCTATCTCATGACCAAGTTCACCGCCGTCATCGCCCGCTGGAACGGTGTGAACCTCGACTACCTGAGCAGCGACGCCGCGCCGGTGCTCGCCTCCATCGGCGTGCAGATCAGCGCCGTCGGCTTCTGCCTCCCGCTGGCCGGGCAGCGCGTCGGGGACAGTTGGAACACCTGGTCGACCTATCGCCGGCTCGGGCCGCTCTGGCGCGAGCTGCGGCCCGTGTCGATGCACGCGGACCGCGCCGTGCGCATCTCCTGGTGGTCACCGGCCGAACTGCAGGTGACCCAGCGGGAGTCCGACATCCACGACGGCATGCTCAACCTGTACCCCTACTTCGACTCCGCGGTGCGCTCGGGCGCCTACGACGCGGCCGTCGCGGCCGGCTCCGATCCCGTCCAGGCGCAGGCCGAGGCCGACGCGGTGATGGTGACGGCGGCAGTACGGGCCCGGGCCGCCGACCCGGAGGGCCGGGTCATCAGCTCGGCGGAGGCGAACGCCGCCCCGCCCTCGTCCACCGAGGGGCCCCGCGACCTCGTACGGATGTCCATCGCCCTGCGTCAGTCATCCGTCGTCGCGGCCGCCCGGGGGCGGGCCGGGACCAGGTCAGAGAGCGACTTTCATGAGCAGACCCGCTAGCACCCCCTCGGGTGCGGCACCCCGTCGGGCGGTCGTCGTCGGCGGCGGGATGGCCGGCATGCTGGCCACCGCGGCACTGAGCGCGTACGCCGACGTCACCGTCGTCGAGCGCGATGTGCTGCCCGCCGGTCCCGAACCGCGCAAGGGCCTCCCGCAGGCCCGGCACGTCCATGTCGTGTGGTCCGGGGGCGCCCTCGCGATGGAGGACCTGCTGCCCGGACTGATCGACGGCTGGCTGGCCGCCGGGGCCCGCCGCATCCCACTGCCCACGGGGCTGGTCTCCATGCAGCCGCGGGGCTGGTTCCGCCGCTGGCCCGAGATGCAGTTCATGATCGCCTGCAGCCGCGACCTGCTCGACTGGGTCGTGCGCGAGCGGGTCGTCAAGGACCCTCGGGTCACCGTCCTGCAGCGGACCGAACTGCTCGCCCTGGAGGGCGATCACGCGCGCGTGACGGGGGTCCGGGTGCGGACCCCCGAAGGCGAGGAGCGCCTGCTGGAGGCCGACCTGGTGGTGGACGCCTCGGGGCGCGGCTCTCGCGCCTCGGCCTGGCTGGAGGCGCTCGGCGTACCGCGGGCGCCGCTGGACGAGGTGGACTCGGGGCTGACGTACTCCAGCCGGATCTTCCGCGCGCCCGCGGGCACGGAGGACTTCCCGCTGGTCAACGTGCAGTCGGACGCCTCGGTGCCGGTGCCGGGGTGCACGACGACGATCGAGCCCATCGAGGGCGGGCGCTGGCTGGTGACGCTGTCCGGCACACGCGGCGGTGAACCGACCGGCTCCGTCGACGACTTCGAGGCGTTCGCCCGCGGCAGTGTCCGCCACCCGGTCGTCGGCGAGCTGATCGCCCACGCGGAGCCCCTCTCGGACCCGGTCGTCACCCGCAGCACCGTCAACCGGCGGCGCTTCTTCGAGAAGGTCGACGCCTGGCCCGAGGGCTTCGTCGCGATCGGCGACTCGGTCGCCACCTACAACCCGGTCTACGGACACGGGCTCACGGTGGCCGCGCAGGGGGCGGTGGCGCTGCGCGAGCACGTCGCGGAGTACGGGGCGGCGGCGCCCGGGCTCGCGCGGCGGATCCAGCGGGCGGTGGCCCGGCCCGTGGCGACGGCCTGGCAGTTCGCCACCAGCACGGACATCCTCTACCCCGGCGCCATCGGCAAGCCCCCGGGCCTCGCGAGCAAGCTCCTGGGCCACTACGTCAACCGCCTGATGCTCGCCGCCACCGGCCGCCCGCTCGTCGCCAAGGCGTTCTTCGACGTGGTCACGCTGTCGAAACCGGTGGCCACCCTCGCGAAACCCGCCATCGTGATCGCGGTCCTGCGCGGCCCCCGCCGCCCGCTGCTGACCGAGCCTCCGCTGACAGGGCAGGAGCGCGCATCGGTCCTGGACGCCCCGGAGATCTCGGGCACGGAAGCACGGGGGTGCCCTTCTCCGTAGGGGCGGTCCGGTGTACGGGCGGGTGGGGTCAGGTCGCGCTGCGTTCGCTGGCCTCCCGCAGGTCCCGTTCCACGGCGCGGTTCCTGGCGGTGTCGGGTTGGCCGACGGAGGTACCGGGGCGGCCCTCGCGCAGGAGGTCTCGCCAGTGCTCGCGGCTCCAGTCGGCGGGGGCGGTGGTGCGGGTGAACTCCTCGACGAGGGCGAGGAAGCGAGCGGGGTCGCTGTGGAAGGGGAAGTGGCCGGCGCCCTCGAAGATCTCCAGGCGGCTGCCCGGCATCGCCTCGTGCGCCCCGTAGGCGTGCCGCACCGGCACCACGCTGTCCCGGTCGCCCCACAGGAGCATCGTGGGCATGCCCTCGGTGAGGTAGCAGCGGTCGAGCATGGTCACCGCCTGGCCGCGCCAGTCGACCACGGCGCGCAGCGTACGGATGAAGGCGCTGCGCGAGGTGGCGTCGGGCAGGGCGTCCACCAGGTTCAGGAGTTCCGGCGCGTCCTGGCCGAGATCGGTGTCGAGGATCCTCATCAGCCGCAGGAACAGGCCCACTTGGGTCCGCATGCCCGGCAACCGCAGGGTGGAGAGCATCAGATGGGCGCCGGGCAGCGACACCGCCCGCAGAACGGGGTTCACCTCTCCCCCCACGCCCCCCGCGCTGACCAGGATCAGCCGCTCGGTGCGCTCGGGGAACTGGTAGGCGAACTGCATCGCGACGCCGCCGCCGAGCGAGTGCCCCACCAGCGTCGCGGACTCGATGCCGAGCGTGGTGAGCAGATCGCGCACCCCGTTCGCGTACGCGGCCACGGAGTAGTCGGCCCGCGGTTTGTCGGAGGCCCCGTGGCCGAGGAGGTCGGGGGCGATCACGGTGTGGGTGCGCGCGAGGTCGGGGATCAGCTCCGCCCAGGTCGCCGAGGAGTCCCCGATGCCATGGATGAGAACCAGGGCCGGCCCCTCCCCCGCCATCCGGTAGGCCCTGCGATATCCGTGCACGACGCGGTAGCGCAGGCTCAGTTCTCCGTCGCCCACCGGGCGCAGCCGCAGGATGCGTCCCGAACGCCGGTGCGATGCGTCGTCCATGGCCCCACCTCCCGTTTCCGGGGCCGCCGGGGGCGGCCGCCAACTCCCTTGTCCAGCCTAGGGCCCCTGTTCCACACGGGATTTCCGTGAGGTTTCGCCTCCGCTAAGCGAGCGAACCTCCGCTGCACGGAACGGGATTGTCAGTGCCGGCAGGCAAGCTGGGTGTGTGTCACCGCTGCGCGGGGGCGCATCCGTCATGGGTACCGCAGACGCCTTGCGTATCGCATGAAGCGCAGTACGAAGCCGACCAGGGGAGAGCCGTCCGATGCAGACCGCCGTACTGACCGACCACGAGCGCGCCGCCGTGCAGGCCTATCTGCGCCTCCTGGGGACTGTCCGCGCCGCCTTCGACGGCCCGCCGGACGGCCGCCGACCACCGGTGGTGCCGCCCGGCGCCCTGGCCGAGGCGGAGCAGGCCCTCGCGGCAGCCGGTCTCACGGGCAACGAGGAGGCGTTCTTCCGCCTGCTGCACACCTGGTGCCCGGCGCCCTGAGGCACCTCGGCGCCGTCAGGCGTGGGGCACGGTGACGACCGTGGCGAGCAGGCTGCCCTGTACGGTCCAGCGGCCGTCGAAGAAGCCGACGCGCGCTCCGCCCACCAGCGGCCCGGGGACGAGGAGTTCGGCGCGGAAGCGCCCGGACCGGACCTCGCCCTTGGCCGCGGGATCGGCATCGGCATCGGCCTCCGCGTCACGGTCCGTATCCGCGTCAGTGTCCGTGTCCGTGTCCGTGTCCGTGTCGACGAAAAGCTCGATGTCCGCCTCGGAGAAGTCCAGCCACTGCCCGGTGAGGGGGAACCACGCCTTGTAGACGGACTCCTTGGCGCTGAACAGCACCCTCTCCCAGTACACGGAGGGGTGCTCGGCGGCCAGGCCGGCCAGCCGGTCGGCCTCCGTGGCGAGGATGACGGCACCGAGGTCGTCGTCCGGGAGCTTCTCGTGCGGTTCGGCGTCGATGCCGATCGACGCGAGGTCGCCGACGCGGGCCAGCGCGGCGGCGCCGTATCCGAGACAGTGCGTCATGCTGCCGATCAGCCCGTCGGGCCAGCGCGGCGCCCCGAAAGCGCCGCGCAGGACCGGCTGCGGGGCCACCCCGAGCTTCTCCATGGCGACGCGGGCACAAGCACGCACCGTGGTGAACTCGCGGCGCCGCTTCTCCACGGCCCGCGCCACGAGCGCCTCCTCCTCGGGATACAGCGTCGCGCCCTCGGGCCGGGAGTCACCGAAAGCCTCCACGGTCACGACCGAATCCGGGAGCAGCTCCTCCATCAACGGTTCCGACCTCCATCGGCAGTATGCGGCGCAGCACCCCCGGCGGTTCCGGGCGGACCCGCCATTCACGGGGGTAGCCCACCGAGACCTCTTCGAAGCGGACGCCCTCGTGGTGGGTGGTCCGCGGGATATGCAGATGACCGTAGACCATGACCTCGGCACGGAAGCGGCGGTGCCAGTCCGTGGTCAGCCGGGTCCCGCACCACATCGCGAACTCGGGGTAGCGCAGGATGTCCGTCGGGTGCCGGTGCAGTGGATAGTGGCTGATCAGGACCGTGGGCAGGTCGTCCGGCAGTTCGGCGAGTCTGCGTTCGGTCTCGGCGACCCGGGCCCGGCACCAGGCGTCCCTGCTCGGGTAGGGGTCGGGGTGCAGCATCAGCTCGTCGGTGCAGACGACTCCGGTCGAGCGGGCGTACGCCAACCCCTCCTCCTTGGTCGTGCAGCCCTGCGGCAGGAAGGAGTAGTCGTAGAGCAGGAAGAGCGGGGCGACGACGGCGGGGCCGCCCGGACCTTCCCAGAGCGGATAGGGGTCCTCGGGAGTGGTCACGCCCAACTCCCGGCAGACGCCGACGAGATGCTCGTAGCGCTCGACGCCGCGCAGCTGCACCTCGTCGCGCGGGTGGGTCCACAGCTCGTGGTTGCCGGGCGTCCAGACCACCTTGCGGAAGCGTTCGGCGAGCGTCTGGAGGGCCCAGCGGATGTCGGCGACGGTCTCCGCGACGTCACCGGCCACCAGGAGCCAGTCCTCGTCCGACCCTGGGCGCATCTTCTCGACGACAGCGCGGTTTTCCTTGTATCCGATGTGCAGATCGCTGATCGACAGCAGGTTTCCGTGGCCGCCGGCCGTCGACTGCACTCTCGCCACCTCCGCGAACCCGAATTGAAATCAACAAGAACACACAGTCCCGCTGAGCGACAAGAGCGATCTCGGGCAGATGAACACAAGGTCCGCGCACCCTTGGAACAAACGGCCGGGGAATCCGTAACACGCGCGTAGCCGTCCGGGGGTCGCGGAGGGCCTATGATCGGCCCCAACACAACCGCCACGGACGCTTGCCGCGTACGGCGGTCATGTGTACCTCCCTCTCCCCTGGCCGGGCACGGCCTGCTTCGCCGTGCCCGCGAACCGTGAAAGGTGGCTTGCATGGGCTCTCGCGTACGCGTCTGGCTCAACCGCACGTACGCGGAGAACGTGTTCTTCATGGATCAACTGCGCAGAAATCCGCACGACCGCGCGGTCGAGATCCATGCCACGCACGGTGACGCCGACTCCCCCGTCCTGGCCGCCGCGGACACCGCCGACCTGGAGCCCGAGGGGCTGTCCCCGGCCGCCTACGTCGAGTTCGCGCTCGACCAGTGCGCCCGCCGCGGCATCGACGTGTTCGTGCCCCGGCTGCAGCAGGCGGCGATCGCCGCGCACCGCGCCGACTTCGAGGCGGTCGGTACGGCGCTGCTGGCGCCGCCCGCCGAGGCGATCGACGTGTTCGAGGACAAGGTGACGGCGTACGAGGCCGTGCAGGGACTCGGCATTCCGGTGCCGCCGTGGTGGCGGGTGACGACCGAGGCCGAACTGCTCGCCGCGGTCGAGGAGTTGGAGTCGGCCGGGTACAAGGCGTGCTTCAAGCCGGCGGCGGGCGCGGGCGGGGTGGGCTTCCGCATCATCACGCGCGACCCCTTCTCGCTGTCGCACCTCAACGGATTCCCCAGCCCGTACGTGCCGTTGGACCTCGTCGCGCAGGCCGTGCGGGACGCCGAGGAGCCCGTCGACTGGCTGGTGATGCCGCGCCTGGAGCAGCCGGAGGTGTCGGTCGACTGTCTGACCGGGCCCGACGACCGGATCCGGATGGCGATCGGCCGCACCAAGAACGGCCGCCGTCGCGGCTTCACGCTCCACGAGCAGTGGATCGAGCCGGCACGGCAGCTCGCGGAGTCGTTCCGGCTGCACTACCTGTCCAACATCCAGTTCCGGATGCTGGGCGACGAACCGGTGCTCATGGATGTCAACACCCGCCCGGCGGGCGGGCTGCACCAGTTGTCCCTGTGCGGCGTCAACGCCCCCTGGGCGGCCGTGCAGTCGGCGCTCGGCGAGGACCCGGGCGAGGTGGTCCCACGGTTCCTCGGTACGGACTACACGGTGGTGTCGGGCCTGCGTCCGCTGCGCGCCGTGTCGCTTCCCCGCCAGCGCGCGGAGGAGACCGCCGACACCGTGCAGGAAGCGTCCGCCGTGCCACTGCCCGCGCTGCCGGCGCAGGCCAGCGCGCCGGTCGGCCTCCCGACCGCGGACTCTGTCAGCGCGTCCACCGCGGAGGCGGGCGCTACGGCCTGACCCGGCCCACCCCACAACTTCACACCGGTCTGGACCAATCGACGCACAGCATCTTGACAGCGCGATTGGTCCATACCAACTTGGTTGCGCACCCTTCGGCACTCCCGAACACCCCCATTTCCCAGGGAGATCGCGTGCGCATCACACATCTCAGACGTTCCAGACATCGCTTCCTCGCTCTGCTCGGCACCGCCGCGCTGGCCCTCGCCGGGGCGGTCGCCCTCCCCGGTACGGCCCAGGCGGCCAACATCCTGTCCAACCCCGGCCTCGAGTCGGGCGGTCTGTCCCCCTGGACCTGCACGGGCAACCTGGGCTCGGTCACCTCAAGCCCGGTGCACTCCGGCTCCAAAGCCCTTGCGGGCGCCGTGAGTTCGAGTGACAACGCCCAGTGCAGCCAGACCGTCTCGGTCCAGCCGAACACCACCTACAGCCTCTCCGGGTGGGTGCGCGGCAGCTACGTCTACCTGGGCGTGGACGGCGGCGCCTCGACATGGACCACGTCCCCGTCGGCGTACAGCCAGCTCAAGGTGTCCTTCACCACCGGTGCCTCGCAGACCAGCGCCAAGATCTATGTGCACGGCTGGTACGCGCAGGGCACCTACTACGCCGACGACATCAGCCTGGACGGTCCGGGCGGTGGCGGCGGCTCGGACACCCAGGCGCCTACCGCGCCGACGAACCTGACCTCCACGGGCAAGACCTCGTCCAGCGTGTCCCTGTCTTGGGGCGCGTCGAGCGACAACGTCGGCGTCACGGCGTACGACATCTACAGCGGCTCCAACCAGCTGCTCAGCGTCTCGGGCACGAGCGCCACGGTCAGCGGGCTGTCGGCGAGCACGAGCTACACGTTCACCGTGAAGGCGCGGGACGCGGCCGGGAACACCTCGCCCGCCTCCAACTCCGTGACCGTCACGACCAACGCGGGCGGTGGCGGCGGCACCGGCTTCAAGCAGGCCGCGCCGTATCTGTACGAGGGCTGGGGCGACCCCCCGAACCCGACCACGGTGATGAACGCGACCGGGATCAAATGGTTCACGATGGCGTTCGTACTGGACTCCGGCGGCTGCACCCCGTCCTGGGACGGCAGCCGGCCGCTGACCGGCGGCGTCGACCAGACTGCCATCAACCAGATCCGTTCCGCGGGCGGTGACATCGTCCCGTCGTTCGGCGGCTGGCAGGGCAGCAAGCTCGGCGCCAACTGCTCCTCGGCGAGCGCGCTGTCCGGTGCGCTGCAGAAGGTGATCGACGCCTACGGTCTCAAGGCGATCGACATGGACATCGAGAACAGCGACGAGTTCGAGAACGAGGCCGTCCAGGCGAAGATCCTCACCGCGCTGAAGACGGTCAAGGCCAACAACCCCGGCCTGAAGACGATCGTCACCTTCGGTACGTCGACCACCGGCCCGACGTACTACGGCAACCGGCTCATCGAGCAGGCGAACTCGCTCAACGCCAACATCGACGTCTTCACCATCATGCCGTTCGACTTCGGCGGCGGCTCCGACATGTACGGCAACACGGTGAACGCCGCCGAGGGCCTGAAGACCAAGCTGAAGTCGACGTTCGGCTGGGACGACGCCACCGCGTACTCCCACATCGGCATCTCCGGCATGAACGGACTGTCCGACCAGCAGGAGAACACCACTCCGGCGATCTGGACGCAGATCCGCGACTGGTCCAACTCCCACCACATCGCCCGGCTGGCCTTCTGGTCCGTCAACCGCGACCGGCCCTGCCCGGGCGGCGGCGTGGTGAGCAACTGCTCCGGCATCAGCCAGAGCAACTGGCAGTTCACCTCCACCACGGCCGGGTTCACGGGCTGAGATCGGAGGCCGGCCGGGGGGGGGGGGGGGGGGGGGGGCGCGGGCCCCCCCCCCGCCCCCCCCCCCCGCCCCCCCCCCCCCCCCCCCCCCCCCCCCCCCAACCACGCCC